>JAAXJD010000136.1:12894-31410 GCA_012270005.1 Flavobacterium sp.
GTGCTGTGGTTCGCGATACTCCCGAAAAACGCGCAGCTATAAAATCGCCTGGCAGCATCATGTATTTTGCCTGAGCAAAAACTTCGGGTTCGTTGTCTTTAACCCACTTTAGTTTTGAGGCGGTAAAATTACCCGGGCTGCCCAAAATACTTTCCTGGCAAATTGTGGTTCCCATTTGCTGGTAAACCGCATCACCTGTTTCTGCGGCGCGGCTGTCGCACCAAATAATGGAAGGGCGTACCGGGTTGAGTTTGTCATCTGTAAGTACCAGCCCGTGCATTTGATAGGCTATGCCTATACCGGCTATTTCTTTAATGTTTATACCGTAATTTGACTTTAGAGTATTGATTCCCTGCCTTATGTAATTCCACCAGCCTTCCGGGTTTTGTTCTGCCCAACCGAATTGCGGAGCCTCTATAGAAAGTTCAAAATCAGGTACGGTTATAGAACAGGCTATGGTACCTGTTTGTGCATTTAGCACAGATAGTTTAATTGATGAACTGCCTAAGTCGATTCCTAAAAAATACATTGCTAGTTTTTTTGTGCCTTTTTTAACGCCAGCCCGCATAAACACTAAGGAAGTAGCTGCTATAACGTTTTTTCTTATGGTTATTATGACCACAAGTATACAACAGATTTTTTATATCGACAAAATTTTTGCTTAAAAAAATTATTATTCTCACATATCAACAGATTTATTAACACATGATTAAAAAATTAGATTTTGTTAAGAGTTCCTGATTTTATTGTATATTCGTGTGTAATTATTCTGATTGAAGCAATGCTGAAAAAATTTATCGACAGGGAATCCGGAAAGATCGTAGAACGCACGGTAATGAATGCGATTACCATAGACTGTGTGGTATTCGGGTTTGATAACGGAAGCCTTGAGGTACTGCTGGTTCAGCACGGCGAGGGTATACGTAAGGGAGAATGGGGTTTACCCGGAGGATGGATTAAAGAAACCGAGGGTATAGATGCCGCTGCACACCGTCTTTTGGGCGACCTTACCGGCCTTGATGATGTATACTTGGAACAGCTTAAAGCATTTGGTGAGCCCAATCGTTTCCCGCTGGGACGCGTTATAACCATAGGGTATTATGCCTTGGTAAAGCGTGAAGACTACAATGTAAAGGCAGGTTTTACGGCATCGGATGCTAAGTGGTACAAAATCAAAGATATACCTAAGCTGATATACGATCACAACGATATTTTAAACTACAGCTTGCTTAACCTGCGTAACCGGGTAAAACAGGCGCCTATAGGATTTAACCTGCTGCCCGAAAAGTTTACTCTATTTGAACTGATGCAGTTGTATGAAGAGATATTAGGTATAGAGATGGATAAGTCAAATTTCAGGCGTAAATTCCTGCGTATGAAGTTGTTGCTTCCGTTGGATGAAAAACAGGAAAACGTGTCGCATCGCGCTGCGCAACTGTATCAGTTCGATGAAAAAATTTACGAAAAGCTGACCAAAAAAGGATTTAACTTTGAGTTTTAAGCCAGCTTGTGTAATACAAAAATAATATAAAAAACGCCGGGCTTTAAGCAATTTTACAACGCTTAAAGGCCGGTTTTTTTGCAGAATAACGTGTTTTTTACTCTTCCATAGTGTCGTCTGCCTCGGCAGCGTCAAAATTTATGGTGTTATATGCTGCTTCAGTAAGTAGCATATCAGCCTGTTTTTCTTCTTCCAGGGTCATGTGCAGGATTTTAGCAGCTTCATCCATGCCTAGTGTTTTAGCAAAAGCACATAGCGTACCGTAAGTAGCTATCTCATAGTGTTCTATTTTTTGAGAAGCAGCAATGATACCTGCATCCCTTACCGGGCCCGGCTCTGTACTTTCCATAATGTCCTGGCCTTCTTTAATCAGGCCATCCATAGCTTCACATTTTTTGGCTACAGCACGCTTGCCTAATATTTCAAACACCTGTTCCAGCCTTGCAATATGCTCTTCTGTTTGTGCAGTATGGTCTTCAAGGCCTTTCACCAGGGTTTCTCTAGTAGCGTTTTTAGTCATTTTAGGCAATGCTTTAGATAGCGCTTTCTCTGCCCAATAAATGTCTTTCAGGCTGTCTACAAAAAGCTCTTCAAGTCCTTCGGCTGCGGTTGATTTTGCTTTTACCTGTCCTCTTGTAGTAGTAGCTTTGGTAGATGAGGCTTTAGATGCGGCAACTGTTTTATTCGTTTTAGCCGCTGTTTTTGTACTGGCATTTGCCGTACTTCTTGTTGATGTTTTTGTTGCAGTTTTCATAATGGTTTTTGTATTGAAGTTTTGTTTACTATTGAATAATCGTTTTAATCAATACTTAAAATTAACCTTTGTTTAATTGGTTGATTCATAACGATATATTAAAATGTAATGGGCTAACATTAGTTTAACTACCCTTGCGGTACTTTACTTACATAACCCATTTTTATTTACGCTTTGCTTAACATCCAGGTAAAAAAAAACGCGGTGTTTTCTGTTAAGGAAAACACCGCGTGTGTATTTAAAAAGTGCTATTACTATCTTAAAAGAGAGAAATGCGCTTTAAATTCTCTGTCTTGTCCCAGTATATTTTTATAAAGTACCGTAAACCAGTAATCGGTAGATGGGAGATCATGACCGTTTAGTGTACCATCCCATCCTCTTGAAGAAGGTTTAAGCGAAGTAATGAGCTTGCCATAGCGGTCATAAATATAGATGATGGCCTGTGGCTGGTTACGTAGCCCCGAGATTTGCCATGTGTCATTATTGCCATCACCGTTAGGTGTAAAGAACTTCGGATAATCCAGTACAAAAACCTCAAGTACTATTTCTCCACATCCGTTTTCGTCTTTTACCGTTACAGTGTGAAGCCCCTGCGTAACACCCGTAAATATTGGGCTGCTCTGGTAGCTTCCGCCATCAAGGCTGTAAAGGTAACTTCCGCTTCCGCCCGTAGTGTATACGGTAACGGTTTGATACGTATGGAAATCAAGGCCTGCTTCTGCGTAAGCAATGGCTTTAGACGATTCTTTTACAACAGTAGTAGCGGTATCTGTACATCCGGCACTATTTGTTACGGTAACAGAGTAATTTCCTGGTTCTTTAACTTCTAAAAACGGAGTAGTATCTGCAAGTAACTGCCCGTCTTTTTTCCACGCAAATGTATTGGTTACTGCAGACAGGCCTGTGTTTATGGTAACACTACTGTACTGGCCTGTAATAAGGTCTTTACACAAATAATATTCTGTGGCGAGTCTTACATCGGGCAATCCTGATATGTTAAGCGTTGTAGTAGCCGAAGCAGTACATACGGTGCCGGTGGTATATGTTATAACAACGCGGCCCGGTAGCAGGGTGGTTAAAAGTCCGTTCTGGTCTATGGTTGCAAGCCTTGTGTTGCTTACGCTCCACGTACCTCCGGTAACGGTATTTGCATATTGGACAGTTTCGCCAAGGCATGCCGTAGTGTTACCTGTTATAGCGGCCGGGGTTGCAGGCAGTGCCGGTGCGGCATCTATAATAACAGTAGCAGCTGCTGAGGTACACAAGGCAGCATTTTGTGCTGTTACGTTATACGTACCTGCTGCAAGATTTGTAAACGTTGCCGATGACTGGTAGTTTACACCGTCTATACTGTACTGTAAACCAAATACAGGATTTACGGTAATGCTTCCTGTCCTGGTAGTACAGTCGGGTTGCCTTACGCTAACCAGTGGTGCAGCCGGAGTTGCCGGAGCCGCATTTATAATAACGGTCTGCGCCGGGGAAATACATCCGGAAGCATTTTGTACCGTAACGTTGTAGGTACCACGAGTTAGGTTTGTAAAGGTATTAGTACCGGTATAGGTTCTACCGTCTATGCTGTAGGTAAGGCCTGTTACCGGTGTTACAGTAATACTTCCTGTAGCTGTAGTACAATTGGGTTGTGTTACTGTTAACAGTGGTAGCACCGGCGTTGCGGGAGCGGGCTGTATTACAGCCGGTGTTCCCGGAGAAACGCATCCTGCGGCATTGCGCACAGTTACTGTATAGCTATCGGGTGCAAGGTTAGTAAATACTGCTGAAGATACATAATTTACCCCGTTAATACTATAGGTTACTCCTGGCATTACAGTTACCGAAATACTACCCGTACTACCATTGCAGCCAGGATTAGTAACAGTTACTACAGGAGCAGCCGGAGCTGTAGGAAGGCCGTTTATAACTACAGTTCTTACTGGCGAAATGCACCCTGCGGCATTACGTACAGTAACGGGATAGCTACCGGGAATCAGGCCTGAAAATACATTATTTGTAAAATAATTTACACCGTCAACACTATAGGTAACACCTGTAACAGGCGCTATAGTAATGGTTCCACTACCTACATTACAGGTAGGTTGCTGTACCGAAGTTACCGGCTGTGCAGGTCCGTTTAGCGGATTTATAGTTACCGGTGTTGCCGCAGATACACATCCTGCAGCATTTTTTACGGTTACATTGTAGTTTCCTGAAACAAGGCCTGTAAATACGTTATTTGAAGTGTATGTTGTGCCATCTACACTGTAGGTTACGCCGGTTATTGGTGTTATGGTGATGGTACCTGTTGGCGCAGCACACGTAGGCTGTTGTGTGGCCGATGCCGATGGAGCAGCAGGTACAGCCGGGGCAGCAGTAACGGTTGCCGAAGAAGCCGGAGATATACAGCCGGCACTATTCTTAACCGTTACACTGTATGTGTTGGCTCCAAGTCCCGTAAATACATTGTTACTTACATAATTTATTCCGTCAATACTATAGGTAGCCCCTGTAACAGCGGTTACCGTTATGGTGCCTGTAGGTTGTGTACAGGTAGGGTTTTGTATGCTTACACCGGGTGCTGCCGGTGCGGCAGGCACAGCGTTTATAGTTGTATTTACTACGGGAGAAATACAGCCATCTGCATTTTTAACGCTTACCGTATAATTACCCGGAGCTACCGCTGTAAACGTACTGTTAGTGCCATAGGTGGTACCATCTATACTGTAGGTTACACCGCTAACCGGTGTTATGGTAATGGTTCCCGTGGGGGTGGTACAGGTAGGCTGTTGTGCAGTAACTGTAGGCGTTGCCGGTGATGCAGGTGCTGCGTTTACCGTAGCCGATACGGCAGCGGAAGTACATCCGGCTGCATTTTTAATTGTTACCGAATAAACTCCGGGGCCTACTCCGGTAAATACGTTATTGGCCATATAGTTGGTGTCGTCTATACTGTATGTAGCACCACTAACCGGGGTTACTGTAATGGTACCTGTAGGGCTGGTACAGGTTGGCTGTGTTACATTTACTACTGGTGTTGCAGGTGTAACCGGTGCAGCGTTTACTGTAACGCGAGTAATTGGAGATGCACAACCTGCAGCGCTTTTTGTAGTTATATCATACGATCCGGGGGTTACTCCCGTAAATATGTTGCTTGTCTGGTAATTTGTACCATCTTTACTGTAGGTGTAGCCCGCAGTCGCAGTTACATTAATAAACCCTGTTGTAGTTATACAATCAGGTTGCGTAACTGTAACATTAGGTGCGGTAGGCACCTCCGGAGCAGCATTAATGGTTGCAATTGTGGCCGGAGATTCACAACCGGCTGCATTTTTTACGCTTACCGGATAAGTTCCCGCGGCTAATCCCGCAAAAATAGTTGCCGGCCCATAATTGGTACCGTCTATACTATACGTCATGCCGCTTACCGGGGTTATGTTTATTCCTCCCGAACGCACAGTACAGGTAGGCTGCTGCACGGTAACAGCAGGGGCTGCCGGAGCCGAAGCAACGGTATTTATTGTAACACTCTGAGGCGAAGATACACAACCAGCCGCATTTTTAATGGTTATAGAGTAGGTACCCGGTGCCAGGTTGTTAAATACATTAGAAGCTTGGTAGTTTGTGCCATCTTTACTGTATGTTGCACCTGTAACAGGTGTTACAGTAATGCTTCCCATCGCATTGGTACAGTCCGGTTGCTGTGCGGTTGCTGTTGGTGCCGCCGGGGCTGCATCTACGTTAAGCCTTGCTGCATAGCTGTATACTATACACCCCGATGTTACCTGGCAATAATACTGGCTTCCGTTTAGTGCTACAGTAGGGCTTATTACCGTAAGTGTAGCTGTTGTTGCGCCAGAAAACCCAACGCCATTAGTTACGTTAACCCATACACCCGCCGGGCTAAGTGTCTTCCATTGATACGTATAAGTACCGGCTGGGGTAACTTGTAATGCAAATACACCATTAGCGCCAGAACAGGCTGTAGCGTCTGCAAGGGGTGCTACCGAAGGAGGGTTAAGAACCGAAGGGTTTGCCGTATGCCTGCCAAGGTCAGCACAACTCTCTGTGTTAGATGTTGCCCAGTCTGCTGCAGCATAGGTGGCTGCCGGCGCTATGGCATTAGCGTTTCTTATAATGGTATAACCAGTGTTACCCGGTGTATTTACTACGTCTATAATACTGCCATTTTTACGCAGTTTTATGGCATCATTTTCATTAATACCAGACATACGGCTTGGCCCGAAAACCAGTGTAGACAAACAGGATGAGGCCTGTGTACCACAACGTACCAAGTATGTACTGTAAGGGGCAATGCTTCCGGTTAGCGGAATAATGTAGCCTGTTGTAGGGTTAGGGTCGTTTATATTACCATAACGCTCTAATACATACACACCATCTAAAACTACTGTAGTAGCGGTAGGGTTGTATAGCTCTATGGCACCCGGATCTCCCAAGTCTTCGTCGTATATTTCAGAAATATAAATTTCGGTAGGTGGTTGCGGGCAGGTAGAAGTTAACAATGTAAAGTTTGTAAGTGCAGTACCTGTACAGGCTGCCGCATTAGTTACATTAACTGTATTACCTGCTCCTGCGGGTACAATTGCGGTTATCTGCGTGTCTGATACTACTGTATATGACGTAGCCGGAACGCTGCCGAAGGTTACCGCTGTAGCACCTGTAAATCCGCTTCCGGTTAGGATAACACGGGTGTTTTGAGGGCCACTTGCGGGCAAAAACCCTGCAATTACCGGTGCTGCACACGTAGGGGTTACACGGCCGTTGAGGGTAAAATCATCTAACCTTATGTTTCCATTACCCGATGCGCCCGATAGTGAAAGCACTATCGTAAGTGTACCGGTTATACCTGATAATGCAGGCGTAACATTAATATTGTTGGTATTGGCACCGGTTGGAGGTACGCTGCCGCTGCCCACGTTAGTACCGTTTATGGTCATAGCCCAGTTTTGAGGACCCGAACTACTACGCTGGCGCCAAAAGCTGTATGAGGATATTTCAACCTGATAACCCGATGCTATGGTTACCCGTAGTGTTATTGTTTCATTGTTTGCACTGGTAAGTGTAATTGCGGTACCCGTGCTCCCGTTATTACTGCTCCATGTTCCGTTACTGTTGCTCCATGAAGAACCCGACAGGTTTGCCGCAAGGACAGGCGGCGGCACAGTATAAGGATGCGTACTTATGGCAGTGGTACCAAAGTCGTGCTGATAAATCTGAGCACTGGCCAGATTAGAGAAAAAAAATGCTACCATACATACCCAGGTAAAGTAGCGGAAGTACTTATTTAACATATATGCAGTTATTCGATATATTTTTAACAAAACTATAGTAATTAGATTTATAATGGTAATATTTTTTAAATATTAACCTTTTAATCATTTTACGTTAAGTAACACCCCATGGGTTTAAAGTTTTATGCTAAAAAATGGCAAAACAAATTAAAGGGTGTCAAATATACAAAACTGTTTTACAATGCATTATACTATTGGCTTTAACTTTATTTTTGTAAGGAGGTGTTTTTTGTTATTGGGTAGTATTTTGATGAATGCGAATATGAACTAATTAATGCAGTCTATTTTGTCAGTATTTGAGTATTAAAAATAGTGACAGAGAATACAGGTGCACGTAAGGACATACCAAATTGTAGATTATACAACAATAAATAACGCTTTAAATGCACTTTTCGAAAACAAAATATTGGAGCATCACCACACTCTAAAAGTATTTTATGTTTGGAAATAGTGGCAGAAATTTAATAGATTTGGCTGCGTGTTGTGCCGTAATCAGGACTACACCACAATCAAAAAAAGGTTTTTTAAAAAGTTAGATTAAGGATGAATAGGAAAATAAATAGCTATCAGGTAGTTGAAAGTGCAGCACTACGTTTTTTACAGGTAGATGTAAAAGATTTGATAGCCGATGGCTGGCAACCTGTGGGCGGGCTTGTGGTATCTAATGCCGAAAGCTCTGCAATTTATTGTCAGGCCATGGTACAATACGAATAGAAAAAACGGGACACGTAATGCATATCGTCCCGTTTTTTTATGATTTTTTATCCTATCATTTTCTTGTACGTACAGCGTCTTTTGTGTATAACCGAGTCAAAGTTTTTAAACAGGTTGTGTACCGCGTTGTTTTCATCGAGCTCCGGTGTGCGTATGCAGCGTTTTACACCAAGTTTAGAAATCGCCTTATAATTTTCTGAAAACAAAACAGCATGGATTCCCTTGTTTTGATATTCGGGCAAAATGCCGATAAGGTAAAAAGCTACTGCATCCATTTTGCTTTTAGCTTTAAGCAAATGGTACCACCCGAATGGCCATAACGATCCGTTTGCTTTTTGCAGTGCAGGGGCAAAGTCGGGCATCATTATACTAAACGCTACCATTTTACCTTCTTCGTTTACCACAAATTTTATAAGCCCCGGGTTTATAAGCCCTATATATTTGTTTTTAAAGTACTGCTTTTGGCGTTCGGTTACCGCTACAAACGATGCCAGTTTGGCATAGGCAGCATTAAACACGTCAAACATTTCGTCTACGTAAGGCATAATGTCTTTAGAAGATGTAAAGCTCAGTGCCTTTACGCCATAGCGTTTCTGTACCATTTCGCTGCCGCGTTGCAGGGTAGGGCCGTCTATATTTTCTATCGGGAAATATCCTTCTATGTATTCTTTTTCTTTGGTAAAGCCCAGTTGCAGCAGGTGGTCTATATAGTACGGGTGATTGTACCAGCTTATGGCGGTGCTAAGTTCCTGGTAGCCCATAGTAAGAAATCCCACTTTGTCCAGGTTACTAAACCCCATAGGGCCTTCTACGTGTTCCAGTTTGTTTTCGCGGCCGAACGCGGTTACTTCTTCACGCTGCGCCCTGCTTACCTCCACGCCCTCAATCAACTCCAGCCACCCGAAGCGCATCTTACTATTGCCTTGCGCTTTTACTTCCTGCCAGTTTATTATGGCAGCAACTTTACCCACCGGTACATTACCTTTGTAGGCCATAAAAAAACGCGCTTCAGCCGTTTCAAACGCCGGGTTTTTTTCTTTGTCAAAGGTTTCCAGCTCGTCGTTTATAAGCGGTGGCACCCAGTAAGGGTTGTTTTTATATATACTAAACGAAAATTTTATAAACGCTCTAAGTTCGTTTTTCGTTGTAACTTCTTTAATTGTAATCATTTCTTAATTTCCTCCTGTAGGCGGTGTTGCCGGGGTTTCTGTAGGGAACTCGGTTTCCTGTAGCGCTTTACGGCGCTTGTCGCGGTCTTTTTTGCGTTTGTCTTTTTCTTTTTTCTCTTTCTCTTTCTGTTTGTTCAGTTCGTCTTCGCGGTCGCCTTTGCCCGGCAGGTAAACATCTTTGTAGTCTGCCGTAAAACGCCACGAAACGCCCACGCCACCATACGCTATGTATGGGGTATTTTTTACATTGGTAGAGATAGAGGCGTCAAACTGAAGGTTTTCCCAAGCCAGGTAGGCGGCACCGGCACGCATTATACCATCGGCATAATAGTCGCTTTTTATGGCCTGGAATTCTAAAAAGCCCGACCAGTGCGGATTAAAACCACGTGTTATGGTGGTTATCCATACTTTGCTGGGATATTTAGTACCCACTTTGTCAAACAATATGTTGTTTACCCACACCCATGCGCCAAAATGGTGCTGTAAGGCTATCATGGGCTTAAAGCTTACCTTATCTTCCGGGAAACTAAAGGTGTTGTTTGGTAAAAGGTTTACCCCGCCGTACACCGCCACTGCGGGGATAAGCTTACGCCATTTAAATTTTCGGTTTGCCCACCAGCTTTTTAAGTTGGGCTTAGGATTGTAATATTTATCAGGGTAGTATACCAGGTATTTTGCACCAAGGGTTAAACGGGTAAAATCGTTACGGTAGTAGTTGTATATCATGTCCTGGTAGTTGTCTACCCTGTACTGCATATCGGCTACAAATTCCAGGTCTTCGGTAAAGGCACCGTAGCGCAGTTGCAGGTCGGCCGTGCCGCCTTTAGCTTCGTTTCGCAGTACGTCATGTTTTTCATACAACCCGTTTAAGCCGGCTTCGGCCTGTAGTATTGTTTTTCCTACCGCAAATGCCGATTGCGACTGCCCTGGTCTGTTAGAGTTAATTTCTTCGGTATACTGTGCATGCATGGAAGCGCAGAATGCCAAAAAGGCAGCATTATATATAAAGTTTTTAAAACTCATGGTTTTGGCCTGTTTATTGTTTAATTCAGACTTACGTTTATCAAAAGTATAACTTTATTATTATTTTAAGAAGCGTGTTTCATTTTTCACGCACTCAAATCGTACATTTACAAAAATTTTAGCATAATGGAAACAGCATCGTTTACCGGATTAGTTAAGGCACTTTTTACAATTATCCTTATATACTACGCAGCAAAGTTTTTTATGAAACTGTTTTTACCTGTTATGGCACAGCAGGTTGTAAGAAAAGCGCAGGAGAATATGGAAAACCAGCGCCGCTTTTATGAAGACCAGCAAAATACAAGGCAACAGGATAATTACAGCAATAATGCTAACGGGCAAAAATCTAAAGATAAGCCTGTTGTAGGAGAATACATAGACTATGAAGAAATAGACTAAACACTGCATAACCAAACCCTTTCGTACACCGTTAGGGTTTTTGTTTTTTAAAAAGGCACCGCCGCGTGGCACTAACTAACAAGTAATTGCTTTTTTAAAGGCAGATTTAACAACTGTAAAAGTAGAATTTTCTGTAATTTTATCTCAAAATTTCCATCATGAAAAAAGCTTTATTAATAGCATGCGGAATGTTGCTGTTTTGTGCAGCACCGGCATCGGCACAAACAAAAAAAACCGCTGCTAAAAAATCACACAAAACTATGGAGCAAAACACCATATACCAGTTTAAGGTTACAGACCTTTCGGGCGATACTTTTGATTTTGCATCGCTTAAAGGTAAAAAGGTTATTATAGTTAATACGGCCTCTAAATGCGGGCTTACGCCTCAGTACAAAGAACTGGAGGCACTGTATGATAAATACAAAGCTAAAGGCCTTGTTATTGTGGGTTTCCCTGCTAATAACTTTGCAGGCCAGGAGCCGGGCACTAATGCAGAAATAGCCTCTTTTTGCCAAAAGAATTACGGGGTTAGCTTCCCTATGATGTCTAAGATTTCTGTAAAAGGTGCTGATATGGCTCCGATTTACCATTTCCTTACAGAGAAAAGTAAAAACGGATTACAGGACAGCGAGGTACAATGGAACTTCCAGAAATACCTGATTAACGAAAAAGGACAGCTGGAAAAAGTTGTAAGCCCGCAAACCCTGCCTACAGATGCAGAGATTGTAAACTGGATTAATAAGTAACACATAGGTCCCCCACCCCCACAGGGGCCACTCTTATACATATTGTTTAATGCGGTATGGTTTAGAATTTCCCCGCTGGGGGTTAAGGGGGCTATTTAAAAATGATTTATCCTAAGATACCTTTGGCACAAAGCATTATGCAGATATGCCTTGCCAAAGGAGTTACAGATATTGTTATATCTCCGGGTTCAAGAAATGCACCCCTTACCATAGGCTTTGCCTCACACCCTGATTTTACATGCTATAGCATAGCAGACGAACGTGCAGCGGCATTTTTTGGTTTGGGTATGGCACAGCAGTACCATAAGCCTGTGGCGTTGGTATGTACATCGGGCTCTGCATTGCTAAATTACTATCCGGCAATAGCCGAGGCGTTTTATAGCCAGATTCCGCTTATTGTGATTTCTGCCGACAGGCCTAAGAGCAAGATAGATATAGGCGATGGCCAAACCATACGCCAGGAAAACGTGTACGCAAACCATATACTGTTTAGTGCAAACCTTGATGAGCATGCCTCTGCCGATAACGATGCACTGATAAACCAGGCTATAGCCGTGGCAAAATACAGCAAAGGCCCGGTGCATATAAACGCGCCGTTTGAAGAGCCACTTTACGAAACGGTAGCCGAACCTACGGTTCAGGTAGATGTGCAGTTTGTAACACCGCCACAGTACGTTATTCAGGAAGATTTATCATACTATGCAACGGAGTGGAATAACGCTGCTAAAAAGTTGGTTTTAGTAGGCGTTAATGATCCCGGTACCATTAATGCTGAGGTGATTAACTATTTTGCGGCAGACCCTTCGGTACTGGTAATGACAGAAACCACAAGCAACCTGCACCACCATACATTTTTAAACAGCATAGATACCATAATTACGCCATTTACTAAAGAAGACTTTGAGGAGTGGCAGCCCGACATACTGCTTACGTTTGGCGGTATGGTGGTAAGTAAACGTGTAAAGGCATGGCTGCGAAGTTATAAGCCGAAGCATCATTGGCACATAGATACGCTGCGTGCTTATGATACCTACAGTGCGCTTACAAAACATTTTACCGTTACCGTAAACGACTTTTTTGCGGCGTTCCTGCCACTGGTAACCCAAAAGGAAAGCGACTACAAGAGCAATGCACTTGCGCTAAACGCATTCCGCAGGGAAAAGCACGATGCTTACCAGGAGAAAATACCTTTTAGTGACCATAAGGCATTTGGACATATATTTCCGTCGTTACCGCACGGTAGCCAACTGCAAATCAGTAACAGCTCGGCAATACGGTACGCGCAGCTTTTTGACATAAAGCCCGAAGTTGAGGTTTTTTGTAATCGCGGCACAAGCGGTATAGATGGCAGTACCAGTACAGCGGTGGGTGCAGCAGTAGCATCGGGTAAGCAAACGGTAATGCTTACGGGAGATATTAGTTTTTTGTATGATAGTAATGCGCTCTGGAACAATTACATTCCTCAGGATTTCAGGATTATTTTAATAAATAATGCAGGAGGGGGCATCTTCAGGATATTACCCGGCCATAAGGAAACTCCGGTGTTTAACACCTATTTTGAAACCACACATAACCTTACAGCACAGCATTTAGCAGCAATGTTTGGCTTTGAGTACATAACCGCTTCCGACGAATCTACCTTACTGCAGGCATTAGAAGGGTTTTACGAAGGTACAGGAAAGCCGAAGTTACTGGAGGTTTTTACCCCCATGCAGGAAAAGGATAAAATATTAATACAGTACTTTAAATAACTGGTTTAAATAAGTAGCGGCGTATAACATCCGCTGCTAATTGTTTATGTATAATTATTGTATTAAAAATTAACATGTGCCTGAACCCGAAGCGAGCTGCCTTTCTGGGCATTGTTTTGGGTTACAAAGTCAATATAATTCCTGCTCGATACGCAGTACTCCGCGGTAAACTTAAAGTACTTATTCATAATCCACTCGGTTCCGAAATCAAATTGGTGTACGGCATAGTATCGTGCATCCAGCTCAAATTTCCTTCCCCCTTTGTAATACTGGTAGCGGCTGTACGGAAACAGCATCATGTTTTTTAGCGGTATACGGTAGTTAGCTAGAATATATCCGCCTTCCAGGTCTTTTGTAATTACGGCCTGTGTAGGTTTATCAAACTGTGGTCCACGGCCTATGTTATATTCTGCCTGTATTCCAAAAGGTTTAGGATAAAGCACAAAACTGGCCGCTGCGCGCTGGTCTGTATAATTTTTATCAGCGGTTCGTGTAACGGCGCTTGATAGTTGGTTATCATACATTACATATCTGCCTGTATATGCCTGTGCACCGGCTTCTATAATTTGTTTACCTATTGTAAACGGATAGGTGGCACGTGCCACAACGTGCTGGCTGCGGTTCATTTCGGGGCGGTTTGTAGTTTGGCCGTTATAAATACCAAAGGCTAGTATACCAAAATCGCCAGACCCCTTATAGTTTAGGTTTACAAGGTCAGCGTATAGCTTTTTTATCCTCATAGGAGTGTAGTACAAAAAAGCACCCATGTCTCGTTCGCCGTTAAGTGCGCTGTTTATAGCGTCGCTACGATCCAACGATAAACGTGTACCGCTGGATTGAAGGTTTTCAAAACCGTAAGGCACCTTACTTTGACCAAGCCTTACCTTGAGTTCGTTATTTGGGTCAAAGCCTATGTCAGCGTAAGCATCCCTTACCTGTGTAAAGTTTTGGTTTGCACCTGCTGCGGTGGCGGTAAGTGCCGTTGCAAAATCAGCCTCAAGCTTAATAAACACGTTGGTAGTCATTTGACCCTGTACTACAATACGTGCCCTTCGTACTGAAACGCCTCCGTTACCGCCCCATGAGGCATCACACTGGGCGCAGGTAAGATTTTCGTTAGTGTTTACAAGGTTGTTTTGCCTAAACTGCATGTAACCGCGCAGTAAAATGCGGTCGTACCATTTTTTTTCTTCGGAGGGTTTGTTCTCGGGCGTTGTATCTGCATTAGCCGTAACAGGGGGGGGCGTAGTTGTGCCTGGGTTGTTTTTTTCCTGTGCGTGGCCGCTAAGCATTGCTGCCATTACCAGTGCCCCGCAAAGGGAGGTGTGTAGTTTCATTAGATGTGTGTGTTGTTTCGTATTTTGCTGGCAAAAGTATTATGTTAAAAGGTTGATATAGTTAAGTTAATGTTAACAACCTGTGTACTTAACATTAAATCAACTTTTAATAAAGTATTTAATAACTATAATTTAATAATGAGTACTGGTTAGGGCAAATATGTGTCTGTTTGTTACATAGATTTTAATCAGGACAATGCTTATTTAACACACTTTAGAATTATAAAAAAATGTACATTTGCCATAACAACACGAAATCGTATGCTTACAGCCGAACAGAAAACGCAATCGTCTGCCCTTGAGGATTATTTTTGTAAATTCAGAGAGAATATCATAGGTGTAAACCAGGAGTTTACGTCGCCTTACGGGCTTAAGAAAATGGTGTATACCGACTGGACTGCCAGCGGACGCTTGTATCGCCCCATTGAGGAAAAAATGATGAACGATTTCGGGCCGTTTGTGGCAAATACACATACCGAAACTACGGTTAGTGGTACGGCGATGACTAATGCTTACCACGAAGCACGCCATATTATAAAGCGCCACGTTAATGCCGGGCCAAGTGATGTACTGATTACTGATGGTACTGGTATGACGGGGGTAGTAAATAAATTCCAACGCATTTTAGGGCTTAAGGTTCCTGAAAATCTTAGGGCACATACGGTTGTACCCGATGAAAAACGTCCGGTAGTGTTTGTTACCCACATGGAGCACCACAGTAACCAAACATCCTGGCTGGAAACCATAGCCAAGGTAGTGGTTATACCAGCCTGCCCTCAGGGGCTTGTATGCCTGGATAGTTTCGCGCAATTACTTGAAGAATATAAAGATTACACCCTTAAAATAGCATCGGTTACCGGCTGTAGTAACGTTACGGGCATTAAAACGCCATACTATGAAATTGCGAGGCTTGTACATGCTTATAATGGTGTGTGCTTTGTAGATTTTGCCTGTAGTGCACCTTACGTGGCTATAGATATGCACCCTGAGCACGATCCGGAAGCATATCTGGATGCGGTGTTCTTTTCACCACATAAATTTTTAGGAGGCCCCGGTACAGCAGGGGTACTAGTTTTTAATAAAAAGCTGTATAAAAATATGGTTCCGGATCATCCGGGGGGAGGTACCGTAAGCTGGACAAACCCGTGGGGCGAGCACAAGTACCTGGATAACATTGAGGAGCGTGAAGACGGCGGTACACCGGGTTTTCTTCAGGTGATTAAAACGGCGCTTGCCATAAAGCTTAAAGAGCAGATGGGTGTAGACAAAATCCTGAAGCGCGAAAAGGAAATTACAGATCATGTATTTGCCGAATTAGGCGCAGTATCTAACCTACCCATCCTGGCACCACAGCACCAAAACAGGCTGGGTGTGATTTCATTTTATATAAACGATTTGCATTACAATCTTGGGGTAAAGTTGCTTAACGACCGTTTCGGCATACAAACCCGTGGCGGATGCAGCTGCGCCGGTACTTACGGGCACTATTTGCTGCATGTAGACCAGGAACAAAGCCATTACCTGACCGATAAAATAACAGCGGGCGACCTTATACAAAAACCGGGTTGGATCCGCATGTCTATTCACCCTACTACAACGAATGCAGAGATTGCTTACGTTTGCGATAGTATTAAGGCATTGGCAGAAAACTTTACAGAATGGGCTGCAGACTACAATTACATAAAAGGCAGTAACGAGTTTGTTCATAAAAATGAACCACGTAATACCGATGCCCTGCTTAAAGAGTGGTTTACGTTGTAGTAATGTATCAATGTATCAATGTACTAATGTATCAATGTAGTAATTCGTTTCGGCTAAAATTGTTACATTGATACATTAGTACATTGCTATATTTAGCAAATTAATCTTTCTGATTTTGTTTTTTCCTGTGTTTAAAGCGTTTGTGTGTCCACAGGTAATAAGCTGGGTCTTTTAGTATTTGCTCTTCCAGCATACGCATAAAACCGTCGGTTACGTCGTAGTTTGGTATTTGTTTTATGTCGCCTTCCACTTTTATAAAAGTACATTGGTAGTAGCCACGCTTTACTTTTTCTATTTTGGCATACGCCATATTAAGCCCTATTTTTTTAGATAACATTTCGCCGCCTAGTTGTATAGGTACTTCCTGCCCAAAGAAGTTACCCCAGTGTATTGCCGCGCTCAGCAGGGGGCTGTGGTCTGTAATAAAACCGTAAAAACCCATTTTTCCTTCGCGGGCATTTTTACGCATAAGTGGTATTATTTCTTTAATGCCTACCAGTTCAGCATTAAAGCGGCCGCGCATTTTTTTAACCAGCCGGTCAAAGTATACGTTTTTTATGGGTTTATAAATACCGTACCCCTTAAAATTAGGGTTTTTAAGTCGGGTGTGCATAAGCAGCAGCCACTCATAGCTGGCGTAGTGCCCTATAAGTACCGATACGCTTTTGCCTTCGGCTTCCATTTCGTGTATTACATCAAAATTAGTAAACACAAAACGCTCATTGATTTGTTTGTCGGTAATATTAAGTGTTTTTACCATCTCCAGGAAGCTATCGCAAAAGTGGTGATAAAAGCGTTTTTCCAGCACCAGTTTTTCCTTCTCGGTGAGGTGTGGCAGGGCCAATTTAAAATTTTTACGTACCGTTTTTTTTCGGTAACCAATAACGTGGTAAACAAGCACATACACCGCATCTGAAATTAGGTACAGTACCGGGAAAGGTAATATAGAAATTAGCCAGATTAAGGGGTATGCCAGTATATAGGCAAGTCGTTGCATCAGGTAATAAAATAATACTGCAAAGATACTATTTTATTTAATCGCCTTGTATAGTACACGTCTTGTTGGTGTTAAAAAATAAGGTATATCTTACGTATATATTTTTAGCAACACCCGTTACTTTCAGCTTCTTTTTTACAGTGTTTAAATCGTTTGTGTGGCCACAGGTAGTAGGCCGGCGCTTTTATAATTTGCTGTTCCAGCAACTTCATGTAATTATCGGTAATCTCTAAGTTAGGTATTGCAGCTATGTCGCCTTCTACTTTTATAAACGTACACTCATAGTAGCCTCGTTTTACCTTATCTATTTTAGCATATACCACATTAAGCCCTACCTTTTTAGCCAGCATTTCGCCACCTATTTGTACGGGTACTTCCTGCCCGAAGAATTTCCCCCAGTGTATCGCCGAACTCAGCATAGGGCTTTGGTCGGTTACAAAACCGTAAAACCCGTGTTTGCCTTCGCGTACGTTTTTGCGCATGGTAGGTATTACATCGCGTATACCTATAAGTTCTGATTTAAGCTTACCGCGAAATTTGCGCACCAGCCTGTCAAAATATACGTTTTTAATAGGTTTGTAAATGCCAAAGCCTACAAATGTGGTAAGGTGCTTGCTTAGGCCCAGTATCCATTCATAATTGGCATAATGTGCTGTAAGTATGGCTACGCTTTTTCCTTCCTGTTCCAGTTGTTGTAGCACTTCGGGGTTGGTAAGCTTAAAGCGCCTGCATACCTCGTCTAAAGACATACCCATGGTCTTTATCATTTCCAGGAAACTATCGCAAAAATGATGGTAAAACTGCCGTTCTATTTTTCGCTGTTCTTTATGGGTAAGATTGGGTAGTGCCATTTTCATATTTTCGCGGACTACCTTCTGTCTGTAGCCGATAATATGGTACACCAAAACGTAAACGCAGTCAGAAAAAAAGTACAAAATAGGGAAAGGAAGTATAGAGATGCCAAAAATTAACGGATAGGCAATAATATAAGCGAGTCTTTGCATTAAAATTAAAATTTTGGTATATATAGCTTTATTATTTAAACGTAAATTTATCTT
>JAAXJD010000136.1:31420-43856 GCA_012270005.1 Flavobacterium sp.
TTGGTTTTGGGACACTTTAATAAAAAACAACCATAAAAACGCAGAAATTTTATTATTTCGCAGTACAGTATTTTAAAGATTGTTTAGCATGATAGATTTAGTGCTTATTGTAGTAATGGCTATTACAGCTCTGGTAAGTTTCAAGGGATTTAATGATCCTTATTTTTTACGTAAATACGACTTTCATGTAGGAAGTATACGTGCCGGCGAACAAATACGTATGTTTAGCAGTGGTTTTCTGCATGCCGATTTACAGCACCTTATGCTAAATATGCTTACCCTGTATTTCTTTGGCCCTTTGGTAGTAGCGTATCTGGGGAGTGTAGGGTTTTTGCTGGTATACTTTTGCAGTTTGGTAGCCGGTAGCCTGCTTACCTTGTATTTGCACCGCAACGAGTACAGCTACAGGGCACTGGGTGCATCCGGGGCTATCATGGGGGTAGTATTCTCGGCCGTATTACTCCAGCCCGATGCAAGGGTAAACTTTATTATCCCGGCCTGGATTTTTGGTTTGGCATACATGCTCTTTTCTATATACGGTATGCGTGCCCGACGCGACAACATAGGCCACACCGCGCACTTTGGAGGCGCAGTAGGGGGCTACCTGGTTACGCTTATCCGTATGCCCGAATTATTGCAAACTGAGCTTTGGCTGGTACTGTTGCTTTTAGCGCCCATTGTGCTACTGTTTGTACTTTACAAGATGGGAAAACTTTAAAACTGGCACAGATTTTGGCTTATACCTTACAAGAGATAACATAAAAACAAAAAATACCATGAAAAAGATTTTATTAGCCTTAGTGTTTACCGTAAGTAGTTTTGGCTTTGCCCAAGTGCAACAAAACACACCGCCACAAATAAGCGTAGCAGGCGAAGGTAAAGTAACCGTTGTACCCGATGAAGCCGAAATAAGCATAGGGGTAAGCAACACCGGTAGCGATGCCAATACCGTAAAAAAAGCAAATGATGCTGCCATAGATGCGATTTTAAAATATCTGAAAGCCCAAAAGCTGGATGCTAAAGATATACAAACCGAGCGCGTAAGCCTTAACCGCTACGAAACCGAGAAAAAGAAGTTTCAGTATAATGCTACCCAAACCATAAGCATACACCTGCGCGACCTAAGCCGCTACGATGCTATAATGATGGGGGTTATGGATGCCGGTGCTAATACCATAAATGGTGTTACTTTTAAAACCAGCAAAGAGGAACAGTACAAAAGCGAAGCGCGTATGAAGGCTGTAGCCGATGCCCGCAAAAAAGCTGATGATTATACGAAAGCATTAGGTCAAAAACTAGGCAAAGCCCTCTTAGTAACCGATAACAGCCAAACCTACTACCCAATGGTAAGGACGGCGATGTATAAAGAAGCGGCAGCCATGATGGATACTAAAGAAACCCTGGCACCGGGTGAAATAACCATAACGGCTAACGTAAGCATAAGCTACGGTTTAGAGTAATTGCATTAATAAGTTCAGGACATTATAAAAAAATGCCCGCTTTTGTTTAAAAGCGGGCGTTTTTCTATAATAACAAAAGGCTGTTAGTCCCAAAGCTCAGATACTTCTAGTTTAAGGTGTGCCAGTGCTATACTGCTTGGGCTTTGTTTTTCAAATAAGTCGGTAAGTAGTTCTTCGCGCAGTTTGTAAGCCGTGTCTATACGCGGGCTCATGTTTGTTTTGCGTATGGTTTGTATGGTAGCGTTTTTAGCGGTAGTAATTACGTTCCAGCATTCTGCAGAAACATACACCTGTTGGGTAAGGTTGTGCTCGTACTCCAGCTCTATTTGCGCTATAATGTAGTTTTCGTATTCGGTTTTATCGCTGCCTTGCGGCACTACACGAGTAAGCAGCCTGGTAGGGTCTATACGCTCTAAAAACAGGCTAAGGCGCTCGTATGCCTGTAAGCGAAGTGGCAGCGTGCTTTTCTGCGCATCTTTGTGCAAAACATACCTGCGGCGGCGGTTTTCGTTTTCAAAATAGTTCTGGAAAAAGAAGTAAGCCAGTACAGCAACGGTAATGGTAGGTACAGCGGAAAATAAAAGTTCCAGCAATTTGTCGGTGCTCATAGTAATTTAATAAAATAGGTTTTTAATGTGCCCGTAGTTAAAGCACTACAAACGCAAGGCGAAATTAACGAAATATGTTTTTATTAGCGTGTTAACCTAAATAATTTTGGAAAAATTTACCGCCGAAAATCGCTAATTTTGCACCTGTAAAGATAAAGGATGGATATTCATAAGTATATACGCGGCCTAAATGACGCCCCGCAGGCGCCCACCCTGCAAAAAGACGGGCCTATGATTGTTATAGCCGGTGCGGGTTCGGGTAAAACACGCGTGCTTACCCTGCGCATAGCCTACCTTATGAGCGAGGGTGTAGATGCCTTTAATATATTGGCACTTACCTTTACTAATAAGGCTGCCCGCGAAATGAAAGAACGTATATCGCACATTGTGGGTAAAAGCGAGGCAAAAAACCTGTGGATGGGTACATTTCACTCCGTTTTTGCCAAAATATTACGTATGGAAGCCGATAAGCTGGGTTTCCCGTCTAACTTTACCATTTACGACAGCCAGGACAGCTTAAGGCTTATTTCTTCTATAATAAAAGAAATGCAGCTAGATAAAGACGTATACAAGCCTAAGCAGGTGCTAAGCCGTATATCGTCTTACAAAAACAGCCTGATAACCGTTAAGGCTTACTATAATAACCCGGAACTGCAGGAGGCCGATGCCATGAGCAAAAAGCCGCGCCTGGGTGAGATTTATCAAAACTATGTAGACCGCTGTTTTAAGGCCGGTGCCATGGATTTTGACGACCTGTTGCTTCGTACTAATGAGTTACTAAACCGCTTTCCGGAGGTATTGGCAAAATACCAGGAACGTTTTAAGTACATACTGGTAGATGAGTACCAGGATACTAACCACAGCCAGTACCTTATAGTACGCGCACTAAGCGATCGTTACCAAAACATTTGTGTAGTAGGGGATGATGCCCAGAGTATATATGCCTTTAGGGGGGCAAACATTAACAACATCCTTAACTTCCAGAAAGATTATGATGGGGTAAAAATGTTCCGACTGGAGCAAAACTACCGTTCTACCCGTAACATTGTAGAGGCGGCTAACTCTATTATAGACCACAACAAGGTAAAACTAGAAAAAGTGGTGTGGACCGCTAATGACGATGGCCCGCCGATTAAAGTACACCGCAGCCTTACCGATGCAGAGGAAGGCCGTTTTGTAGCCAGCACCATTTTTGAGGAGCAAATGCGTAACCAGATGAAAAACGGCGAATTCGCTGTGCTGTACCGCACTAATGCCCAGAGCCGCGCCATAGAAGATGCCTTGCGCAAGCGCGATATTCCGTATCGTATTTACGGCGGTTTATCGTTTTACCAGCGCAAGGAAATCAAAGACGTGCTGGCCTACCTGCGCCTGGTTATCAACCCGAAAGACGAGGAGGCTTTGGTCCGTGTTATTAACTATCCTGCAAGGGGTATTGGCGATACTACGTTGGATAAGCTTACCGTTGCGGCTAACCACTACGGGCGCTCTGTTTTTGAGGTTATGGAAAACCTGGACCGTATAGACCTGAGGTTTAACAGCGGTACTAAAACCAAGTTGCAGGATTTTGTTACCATGATTAAGAGTTTTCAGGTGGCAAATGAAACGCAGGACGCGTTTTACCTGGCCGACCTGGTAACTAAAAAAACCGGACTGGTACAGGAACTTAAAAAAGATGCCACACCCGAAGGTATAGCCCGTATAGAAAACATAGAGGAGCTTTTAAACGGTATGCGCGACTTTATAGAAGGCCAAAAAGAGGTAGATGGCGCACGAGGTTCGCTATCTGAGTTCCTGGAAGATGTGGCCCTTGCTACAGACCTTTATAAAGACAACGGTGATGACGACCGTGTGTCAATATTGACCATTCACTTAGATAAGTGACTGGAGTTTCCGCACGTGTTTATAGTAGGTATGGAGGAAGACCTGTTCCCGAGTGCCATGAGCCAAAATACCCGCAGCGAGCTGGAGGAGGAACGCCGCCTGTTTTATGTGGCGCTTACCCGTGCCGAACATCAGGCATACCTTACCTACGCGCAAAGCCGCTACCGCTGGGGCAAGCTGGTAGACAGCGAACCAAGCCGTTTTATTGAAGAAATTACCGGTAAATACCTGGAATACCTTACCCCGGTAGAAACCAATTACCGCTATAAGCCCATGGTTAACACCGATATTTTTGGCGATGTAGACAAATCAAAACTACGCCAAAGTAAACCTGTTGCCGGTACGCCACCGAAATGGGTTACAGGAGACGAGCCAAAGCATGATATGCCTATCCGCCGCCTGAAGCCTATGGCGGGTAATGGCCCTGCACCATCAAGTGGTCCTGCCATGCCCGACAGCAAGTTGCAACCGGGTAATATTGTTATACACGAACGCTTTGGTAAAGGCAAAGTACTAAACCTTGAAGGCGTGGGTGCCGACCGTAAAGCGGAAATTCACTTTGAGGTGGGCGGTATTAAAAAGCTACTACTGCGTTTTGCGAAGCTCGATGTAATAGGCTAGTCGAAAGTCAAAAGTTGGAAGTCGGAAGTCCGATGTCCGAAGGGATTGAGTGTATATTCCCCTCCTGTGGAGGGGTGCCCTAAGTGCGGGGTGGGTAAAACCAATGTAGATCGCTTCGTTCCTCGCGATGACGGGCGCAAACAAAGCGTCCCAATGCAGTCTGTCATTACGAACGCAGCGCATTGTGGCAATCTCATAACACTAATCGACGTACTCAATTACCTCTTTAGGAACATTAACTAAGTTACAACAATCCTCTCACAAACTCCTTCTCCCCACCACTTTTCACCGCCTTTAAATACGCTGTACCCACAATAGCACCATCAACACTTTCAAAAGCCTTTTCCTTTTTCTCGCGGCTGTCTATACCAAAGCCCATGAACAGGGGAGTATTTCCGGATAGCGCTTTCAGCGCGCTATATCGGGCGGTAAGTGCATCGTTAATGCTGTATCCCTGCCCGGTAATGCTGTTTTGCCCCACCAGGTACACAAAACTATTTTCGCAGGCTTTGGCAATGCGCTGCACACGCTCGTCCGGGGTTTGTGGCGTAATAAGGAACGTAACCGGTACTCCATATTTTTCAAAAGCAGCCTTGTAGCGGGTTTCATATAGCTCCAGAGAAAGGTCGGGTAGTATTAGCGAGGCAATACCCAACTTTTGGCATCGGCTAAGAAAGGTATCTAACCCAAATTGCAGCACCGGGTTTAGGTAGCCCATAAGCACCACCGGAATGGTTATTTCGCTCCCTTGTTCGACAAGCTGTTGCAGCAACAGCTCCAGCTTCATGCCGTTTTGCAGGGCTATGGTACTCGTCTCCTGTATTACAGGGCCGTCGGCCATAGGGTCGCTAAAGGGTATGCCCACTTCGGCAAAGTCCACGCCCAGTTCCTGTAGTTGCAGTAGTTGCGGTTTCAGGCTGTCTAGCTCCGGGTAGCCCGCAGTTACAAATATGCTCAGTTGTTTTTTATCTTTTTTAAACGGATTCATAGGTTCGGGAATTTATCCATATACGTATTCATGTCTTTGTCGCCGCGGCCGCTAAGGTTTACCACCACCACGTCGTCTTTTTGCAGCTTCATTTTGCCCAGAGCCGATAAAGCGTGCGCGCTTTCCAGTGCCGGAATAATCCCTTCCAGACGGGAAAGTTCCAGTGCCGCTTCCAGTGCTTCTTCATCGGTAATGGCAATGGCTTTTGCCCTGCCTGTGGCTATGGTATGCGCGTGCAATGGGCCTATACCAGGATAATCAAGCCCGGCGGAACTAGAATGCGGTGCGGCTACCTGCCCGTCTTCTTCCTGCATTCGCAGCGTCAGGCGGCCGGGCAAAACTGCGGGTGTACCCAGCACGCTCGTAGCAGCCGACTTACCCGAATGTACCCCGAAACCTGCGGCTGCCACAGCTACAAGTGCTCCGTTTTTATTGTCATAGAATTCGTAAAAAGCCCCGGCAGCATTGCTACCACCACCCACACAAGCCACCACTTTATCGGGTGACGATTTGCCTGTTTTTTCTAACAATTGCTGTTCAATTTCCTTAGAAATAACCGACTGGAAGTACGCAACGATTTTAGGGTAGGGGTGCGGCCCTACCACGCTGCCGATGAGGTAATACGAATCGGGGTGGTTTCTCCAATGGCGAATGGCCTCGTTAGTGGCATCCTTTAGTGGCTTGCTCCCCGATACCGCCGCACGTACTTCGGCTACCAGCATTTTCATGCGCTGCACGTTTGGTGTCTGGCGTTCTATGTCCTTTTCGCCCATGTACACAATACAGTTCAGACCCATAAGAGCACATACCGTAGCTGTAGCCACGCCGTGCTGACCCGCACCGGTTTCGGCTATGATGTCCGTTTTGCCCATGTGTTTGGCAAGTAAAATCTGCCCTACTGTATTGTTCACTTTATGTGCGCCGGTATGGCACAGGTCTTCACGTTTCAGGTAAATATGCACGCCGTATTTCTCGCTAAGCCGGTTTGCGTAATACAACGGCGTGGGCCTGCCCACAAAATCACGCAGCAGGTCAGTGTATTCGTTTTCAAAGGCTTCAGTGAAGCAATAGCTGTTAAAGGCCGCTTCCAGTTCCTCTACATTTGGGCGCAGGAGTTCGGGTACGTACGCCCCGCCAAATTCGCCGTAAAAGCCCAGTGCGTCGGTTTCTAAATATGATGTGTTCATGGTTTCATTTCGTTTAAAAATTTAGCAATAAGAGTTGCGTCTTTTATTTTGGGAGCCAACTCAAAGCGGCTGTTAAGGTCATATCCCGCAAGTTTCGGGTGGCTGAATTTTCTCAGTGCTTCCACCGATTCCGGCCCGATACCGCCACTTAGTAAAAAAGGTGTTTCGCCTTTGTAGTTTTCCAATACCTGCCAGTTAAACGCCGTGCCGGTACCGCCGTGCTTCGGGCTTTTGGTATCGAACAAAAACATATCAGCTAATCCTACGTAGGCTTTGGTTTGTTCCAGATCTTCCGCCGAAGCAATCCCAAACCCCTTTATGATTTCAATACCTTTTGGGAGTTGCTTTATGTATTCAGTCGGTTCGCTACCGTGGAGCTGTACTGCGTTTAGGCTGTGCGTATTTATTTTCTCAAGTACATAATCCAACGGTGCGTTTACAAACACGCCCACTTTCTTTTTGGTGGTTGTCAATGTGCTTTCGGTATACCGCGACGAACTTTCGTAAAAGATAAACCCCAGCATATCTATACCGTCCAATTCAGCAACGGCACGGCTTTCGGGGTTGTCGGTCAGCCCGCAGACTTTAATAATCATGGCTTTACGTTTTGGGTAAGTTGTGCCAAATGTCCTTCGCGCAGTATGCTTTCGCCAATGAGTGCCCCGTTAAATCCGGCTGCTTTTAGCAAGGCAATATCTTCCGGAGTTTTAATCCCCGATGCCGAAATCAGCGGTACGTTTGCAGGTAATATTGGTGCCAGGCTAAACGAGTGCTGCAAGGTGGTTTGCTGCGCCTTTAGGTCGCGGTTGTTTACCGCCACTAAGTCTACCTCGGCAGGAATAAAGGCAACCTCCTCGCGGCTATGCACTTCGTACAGCACCTCTAATCCCAGGCTGTGGGCTGCTTTTGTCAGATGCTCTGCTTCTTCGGGTTGTAGTACTGCGCCTATGAGCAGTACCGCATCGGCACCGGCTGCCTTGGCTTCATACAGTTGAATTTCATCGATGATAAACTCTTTGCGCAACAATGGAATACTTACCGCTTCCCGTGCTTCCAAAACATCGTTAATGCTTCCGCCAAAATAGGCTTCATCGGTTAGTATCGAAATCCCCGAAGCGCCGTTTTGCTCATAAAAACGTGCCTGCTCGATTATGTTTACATCCGTCTTTATGTCGCCACCGCTGGGAGATTTTCGCTTAATTTCGGCGATAATCCCAAACCCCGACGCCATAATAAACGCTTTAAGCGAAAGGGTTTCACGCTCAAAATAGGGGCTTTTGCTAAAACTTTCCAAAGTACGTTGCTCTTTCAGCAGGGCGACTTCTTTACGCTTGTTCTCTATGATGTTATCCAGTACGTTCATGATGCTATCTTTTTTAAGTGATGGATGGCATTTCCGGTTTTCACGGCTTCGTATCCTTTGGTAAAAGCCGTTTCAAAATCCATTTCCGGATGGAAGGTTTGTAATGCAAGCCCCACGTTACCTGCCAGTACTATATTTTGTGGTTCGGTGCCTTTCCCTGAAAGAAGGTTTGCCAATAACGGTGCTGCTTCCTCCACGGTTTCGCCACCGCTTATTTCAGGTAGTGAGATGGTTTTTTCCAACGGATTATTACCCAAAAGCACATCGCGTTGCTGCCCTAAAATGCGGGTTACCCCGATGAAGGTTAGCTCATCAAAACCGTCCATGCCGTGCAGTACGGTAAATTCCTTACGTTCGGTGCGTAAGGTGTGCTGGTATTGGCGTGCCAACTCTAAACTGTACGTACCCGTAAGCTGGTGCGTGGGGTGGGCAGGATTTACCAACGGCCCCATGCTGTTAAAGAATGTGGCAATACCCAGCGCCTTACGCAGCGGTGCCACGGCCTTTAGTGCAGGATGGAACATAGGAGCATGCATAAAGCAGATGTTGGCCTCATCGAGTTGTCGTTGCAGGCTGTCGCGGTCGTTTACAAAGGTGTATCCCAATGCTTCAAGCACGTTACTTGATCCGCACAGCGAGCTTACACCGTAGTTGCCATGCTTTACTACTTTATACCCTAACGATGCCAATACAAATGCCGTAGCGGTAGAAATGTTGAACGTGTTTTTACCATCGCCGCCCGTTCCGCACACGTCTATGCTGTCGCCTACGTCGAACTTCATAGGCAGGGCAAGTTCTAAGAGTGCCTCACGGAAGCCCATAAGCTCATCAAGCTGCAAGCCGCGCATTTGTATCCCGGTAACCAGGGCTACTGTCTGCGCATCGTTTACCTCGCCATTGCCTATGGCCAGCATGCATTGGTGTGCCTCGGCCTTGGTAAGGTGGTTGTGGTGTATTATTTTTTCTAATATTGTTTTCATGGTGAGTTATTTCACGGAGTTTCACAGAGCAGTCACAGAGATTCGCAGAGCTTTTATATACACTCCCTAATAATTCAAAATTTAAAATTGGCTTCGCCCAATTCGCCTTAAAGGCTCGGGTTATCATTTAAAATAAAAAATGGTTCTCTAATCCAGTTCTCTATAATCTGTCTGCCTTGTGGTGTAAGTACTGATTCCGGGTGAAACTGTACCCCACAGGTAGGGTGTGAGGTGTGTCGCAGTGCCATTACCGTACCGTCTTGGGTTTGTGCCGTGATTTTCAGGTACGGGCTGTCGGCAGGGGTTATTTTCCAACTGTGGTATCTTCCTACGGCAAGGGTTTGCGGCAGGTTTGCAAACAAAGGGTCATCCGTTAAAATGGTCATGTCTGTGGCCTTGCCGTGAACCGGTGCCGGGCATTGTTCCAGCACACCGCCAAAAACCTCGGCTATCGCCTGATGGCCCAGGCATACCCCCAGCATCTTCTTTTTACCGGAATAGCGTTTAATTACATTCAGCAGTTCGCCTGCCTCACTGGGAATCCCCGGGCCTGGCGACAATAGTAGGGCATCGCAGGTGTCCAGTTCGTCGTAGTCTACTTCATTGTTGCGTTGTACTACCACCTCTACATTATCGGTTTCGCGCACGTAGCGCACCAGGTTGTATACAAAAGAGTCGAAATTATCTATTATACCGATTTTCATAGTCGAAAGTTGTAAAGTCAAAAGTTTAAAGTTTGTTTGCTGCAGCTATGGCACGGCGTACCGCGCCCAGTTTGTTGTTTACTTCCTGTAGTTCGTTTTCGGGTTTGCTGTCTATGACCACACCGGCTCCGGCACGATAATGCAGGGTATTATTCTGGCTGAAAATACTTCGGATAACAATGGCTAGGTTTACATTGCCATTCGGGTTGATGAAACCAATGGCACCACCATAATAATCGCGCGGGGTGCTTTCATAACGGCTTATCAGTTCCAATGCCTTAGGCTTGGGCGTACCCGAAAGCGTACCTGCAGGAAACGTACCTGTAAACAAATCCAGCGAGGCATCGTCATCGCGCATTTCTCCGGCTACTTTGCTAACCAAGTGTATAACGTGCGAAAAATGCTGCACTTCCTTGTATGACGCTATGTGTACATTGTTACAAAAACGGCTGAGGTCGTTACGGGCCAGGTCTACCAGCATGGTGTGCTCGGCATTTTCTTTTTCGTCGTTGCGCAGGGCTTCGGTGCTCAGCTGGTCGGCTGCGGCGTTACCGGTTTTACGCACGGTACCGGCAATCGGGTGTATAGAGGCATGGCCGTTTTGAAGGCCTATCTGTGTTTCGGGGCTGCTGCCCATAAGGCGGTAACTTTCCATGTCGGCGTAAAACAGGTAGGGCGAGGGGTTTAGCCTGCGCAACTGCCTGTATACCTGAAAATCATCTCCAAAAAAAGGCTGTTCGAATGGTCGTGATACTACCAGCTGAAACACATCGCCACGGTAAATATGTTCTTTGGCTTTTTTTACCAGGGCCACAAAACTTTCGTCGGTGTCAGGGCTTAGCTCACCACCTTTGGTTTCAAACGGCAGCAGGGTAAAGGTTTGCCTTCTCAATAACGTTTCAAAATCTGAATCTGGAAGTGTTTCTTCGGAAAATGAGTTGCGGAAAATAGTTCCCGAGTCATGAAAATGATCCAACACTATAAGGTATTCAAACAATATGAATTGGGCCAAAGGTATATCAAGGTTTGATGTTTTAGCACTGCCTACAGGTTCCTCAAAATGGGCATACTCAAAACTAAAATAGCTTAGGAACGCATTATGGTTGAGGTTTTGGGCAAAATCAAATCCGTTTAAAATCTGCTGTAGTTGCGCCCTAACCTGCCATGAATTAGTAATAGGCTCTGCTGATGCATTACTACCTATTTGCTTAACAACCTGTTTTTCATATACGGTTATTTCAACCAAAGGATTAAGTCCTATAAATGATGTACTGTCGGTACGCGAATGGTAGTCGTTACCCTCCAGCAGGCAGGGCTTACGGTAATGGTTGCGCAGCCCCATATATAGCCCTACGGGTGTATAAAGGTCGGCGTTAAAACTGTATTGTTGGGTGTAAATTTTCATAGTTACGGGTATAAAAAAAACGGCTTGCCAAAAGTGACAAGCCGTTTATATGCGTTTATATAGGTATATGCGTGTTTAGGCTACTGTCACGGAGTTGTGAAAGTGCCACCACCAAGCATTGTTTACTATGTTCTGTGATTTTATCATGAATGTAAAATTATGAAAGAGGTTTTTATTGTGCAAGTGTACAAATGAAAATTGTTTGTTAATTTGTTTTAATTGTTCTTTTGTAGTATCATACAGATAATTGAATTATGGATGCAGTATTGAAATATAAAGGATTTTATACAGATTCATTTGGCAGTACACCTATTGTGCTGCTAAATGATTTTAAAACATTATTTGTTGAAATTGATGGTGTACCGTTTTCTGGAGAAGATTTTTCAGATTTTTCCATCGTTAAAGGCAAAAAATATTTGCTAGAGAAAACAGATCGATTTAATTTTTTTCCTTCGGTATTCAATAGCAGCGATTCTGATTTGGTTCTTTGCAATTGTACTTTTAAAATAATAATTCCCCAGATTATTATCGATTTGAGAAATCAGACCTCAATTGCAGTTGACCTTGATTTGGAGTGTGAGCTTAAAGTAAAAGACAACTTATATATAACCGAATTTTTCACGATAACCGTAACAATTGATGGTAATTTATATTCGGCCTCGGGAGATATGATAGAACTGGTGTTAGACCGGTTAAATAAGCAGTTTGAAGGATTGTATTCGTTTAAGAATTGTTATGGATGTATGTACGGTGATTATAGCGTATTCGGGCAGGACAGTTTCGGCGGGATGCTTTGCTTTGTCAATCAAAAAGATGCTTATAAAAAAGCTTATACCAACGACGAATATATGCAGCTTGCGCCGGGTGCTTTTGGTCAGGAAATTTATTGTTGTAATGCCTTTGAGCCCAGAACTGCCGGAGCTGGGTACAGGGGATAAAAAACACCCCTCTCCGGAAAATGGAGAGGGGTGCACAGGTGTGTGAAAAAAATATTTAGATAGTGATAGTTAAAAAACAATTAAGCTTGTTTTACAAACTGGGCATCTATAACCAGTTTTACTTCTTCGCTTACCAATACACCGCCTGTTTCAAGGGCTGCGTTCCATGTAAGGCCAAAGTCTTTACGGTTTAGTTTGCCTTCTGCGCTAAAACCTGCTTTTACATTACCCCATGGATCTTTTGCAGTACCGCCAAAGTCTACGGCAAGGGTTACCGGCTTGGTTACGTCGCGAATGG
>JAAXJD010000218.1 GCA_012270005.1 Flavobacterium sp.
TGCGTTTATGTCAAAGAACATCTTTCTTTCAATTAATTTTTTTTCAGAAGAAAAAAGAGAAAAACTCCCTGTTTGTAAATTATCTAAACGTGCATATATAGTTTGCTGTGGCCACGAAGATATTATAAAGGCGCCGGGATTAGCAATGGCATTTGTTGCAGCCGTAGCGTCTGCTACGGTAATGTAAAAACTTACCTGCGAGTTTTGAGGATCTTGGTTGCCCATTATTTCAGCGATACGAGTGGTAAGATCAAAAACCTCGTAGTTACATTGATACATATCCGGAACAGAGGATATTTGTTGTGAAAAACCTAAACCAAACACAAAGAAAAAAACAGTGAGTAAAATATTTTTCATAGCTTTTTAAGTTTAATTTGTTTTTAAATTTAACATTTTAACATAAAAAAACCCTACTTAAAAATACCAAAAAATTATATTATAATGAAACTGGGTGATATATTTCTGATAAAAACAAAATTAAGTTACATATAAAACAAAATGTTATTTTTTGTTATTCTTTAGGTAGTAAATTGGTTCTCTGCTAATTGATAAGTAATTTTGCAGGATAACACGATTAAGATGGATGCGAAGACATTACTGCAACTTGCAGAAGAATTTGGAAACCCGCTGTATGTTTACGACGCGGAAAAAATACAAACACAGTATCGTAAACTGGAGAAAGCTTTTAGTAAGGTAAAGCAACTAAGAATAAACTATGCTGTAAAAGCATTAAGTAATATATCAGTATTAAAGTTATTAAAACAATTAGGTTCCGGGCTGGATACTGTTTCAATCCAGGAAGTACAGCTGGGGCTTATGGCGGGGTACCAACCCGAAAAAATAATCTATACACCTAACGGTGTTTCTTTGGAAGAAATTGAAGAAGTTGCAGCACTTGGTGTACAAATTAATATAGACAACCTTTCTGTATTGGAACAGTTTGGCGCAAAACACCCCAGTGTACCGGTGTGTATCAGGATAAACCCTCACGTAATGGCGGGCGGAAACAGCAACATTTCTGTAGGGCATATAGATAGTAAATTTGGTATTTCTATCCATCAGCTTCCCCACCTGTTAAGAATTGTGCAAAACACAGGTATGCATATAAACGGTATACATATGCACACAGGATCTGATATATTAGATATTGAGGTTTTTCTGTATGCCGCGGAAATATTATTTGATACGGCTAAAAACTTTAAAGAACTGGAATTTATTGATTTTGGCAGCGGATTTAAAGTGCCGTATAAAAAAGACGATATTCATACCGATATTGAAGAATTGGGTAAAAAACTCAGTAAAAGATATAATAGCTTTTGTGCAGAATACGGCAGGGACTTAACCCTTTGTTTTGAACCCGGTAAATTTTTGGTAAGCGAGGCCGGATATTTTATAGCTAAAGTAAATGTGGTAAAACAAACCACCTCTACAGTATTCGCCGGAGTAGACAGTGGCTTTAACCATCTTATACGCCCTATGTTGTACGGCTCGTACCACCACATCGAAAACCTTTCTAACCCGAAAGGCAAGGAACGATTTTATAGCGTGGTAGGTTATATATGCGAAACAGACACCTTTGCCAGCAACAGGCGTATTGCCGAGATCAAAGAAGGGGATTTGCTTTGTTTCCGTAATTCCGGAGCGTATTGTTTCTCTATGTCGAGTAACTATAACTCAAGAGTACGCCCTGCTGAAGTTTTATGGTACAACGGAAAAGGACACTTAATACGTAAACGCGAAACGTTTGATGATATAATACGTAATCAGGTTATAATAGATTTAGAGCCTGCTACCGTAAAAATTTAGGTTATATATATTGTTTGTAAAAAGCCATGCTAACATCATTGTAGCATGGCTTTTTTGTTTCCTTTACAAGTGTATGCGCAATAAAAAACAAACCCCTTGATTAGCTCACTAACCAAGGGGTTTACTATTTGTAGCAGGTTTGTTTACGTTCCAAAACCTTAAACCTTAAACCTTAAACTAAACTTTATCGTTTTAAAGCGAAGTGCGCCCTGAACTCACGGGTTTGACCATTCTCAGTGAACTCTACCGTAAACCAGTAGTCGTCACTTGGCAGCGGGTGGCCGTTATAAG
>JAAXJD010000019.1 GCA_012270005.1 Flavobacterium sp.
ATGTCCGTTTCCTTAAGGAGCTTAACATGCAAACACGCAAAAGCTCAGTCATTAAAAAATGGCTGTTGCTTGCTACGCGCCTGTTGCTGCTTGCCGCGCTGATTATAGCGTTTGCCCAGCCGTTTTTTAAAGCAAAAGACGATGATAAGCGCAGTAACGAGCTTGTGGTGCTGCTGGATAATTCTTTTTCTATGCAGGCTAAGGGTAACCGTGGCGAGTTACTTAAGCGTGCCGTACAGGATCTCCTTGAACACACTCCCGAAAACCAGCAGTTTTCCTTGATTACAAATAACGGAGCCTGGTGGGATACTGATATTAAATCCGTTCAAAAGGATTTGCAAAACCTGCAGTATACAGATGTGGCTTTCCATCCTGATTTTATGTTTACCAAAGCCCGCACAAAGAATCCGGCGGTAGGCAAAGATGTTGTGGTAATATCTGATGCGGTAAACCTTGATGCAAAGTATGTTTCGGGCTTTGAAAACGCTACAACTTATGCTATTACCCCAGAAGCCGAGAACGTGCGTAACGTGGCTGTAGACAGTGTTTACATATCTCAGGTAATGGATAACTTCTACGAGGTTAAAGTTAATCTTAAAGCGTATGGCGATGTGGAGGGCGATATACCGGTAGCGCTATACAATGGTAAATCATTGATTGCCAAAACACTTGTGAAGTTTGACGCTGAAAAAAACAGCACTGCTTTTACCATCCCTAAAAAAGATTTTAACGGTTATGTAACGCTTACAGACAATAGCCTGGCGTATGATAATACGTATTATTTCAGTATTTCTAAACCACAAAAGTCTAATGTGCTTGCTGTGGGTAGTGCAGATAAAAATAGCTTCCTGGGTAGGATTTACACCGCCGACGAATTTAATTTTATAAGCACTCCGCTAAACACGCTGGACTATAACAGCCTTGAAAAACAGGATGCCATTATACTGAACGAACTGGAGGAAATACCGCAGTCATTAGTTACCACCCTAAAAGATTTTTATGCAAAAGGAGGTAACGTTGTGGTAATACCTGCAGTAAATAGCAGCGTTCAGTCGCTTAACAATTTGGTATCGGCATTTGGTGGCGTACAATATAAAGCCTATACAAAGGCAGAAAAACAGATTACAAAAATTGCCTTCAACCATCCGCTATATCAAACGGTTTTTGAAAAGAAAACCGAGAATTTTCAATACCCGCAGGTAATCGGTAGTTTTACCCTTTCGGGCAATGCGGTAGCGGTACTGAGCTATGCGGACCAATCTCCATTTTTGGCGGCGGTAACTAATAAGCTGGGTAATGTGTATGTATTTGCTGCCCCGATTAATAAGCCGGCGTCTAATTTTCAGAACTCGCCGCTTATTGTGCCTACCTTTTACAATATGGGGCAAAACAGCGGTAAAACAGGTGTGAGTGCCATAACCATAGGCGCTAACCAGAGTTTGCTTATAGATACTGTTTTGGGCAAAGATGAGGTAGTTACTGTAAAAAATGGTACAAGTGACTTTGTGCCTGCGCAGCAATTGCTTAGTAATAAAGTAAAGCTGTCTTTTGGCAGTTACCCTGAAACAGCCGGTAATTATACCGTATATAAGGGCAACGAAAAGCTAAAGGATATAAGTTTTAACTATCCGCGTACCGAAAGCGACCTTACAACGAAAAATACCGGTGCTTTTAGTGGCTTTACTAAAGCAGATTCTATTGCTACCGTATTTAATGATATAACTTCTTCAAGGACTGCCAGCGAATTATGGAAATGCTTTGTGATGGCTACATTGTTGTTACTGATTGCCGAATTACTGATACAAAAAGTTGTAAAATTAAATGAACCTGATCTTTAAACACGCCGTTATTGTAGACCCATCCAGTGCGTACCACAAACAAACTGTAGATGTTCAGGTACAAAACGGGATAATTTCTAAAATAGGTAAGGAACTTTCTGCGCCTGATTTTGAGAACATTGAGTTAGACAATCTCCACATTTCACAAGGCTGGTTCGCCAGTTCGGTAAGTTTTGGTGAACCGGTGCATGAAGACAGAGAAACTATAGCTAACGGCATTTATGTGGCAGCATATAGCGGATTTACAGATGTGGC
>JAAXJD010000067.1 GCA_012270005.1 Flavobacterium sp.
AACTATAGCTAACGGCCTTGATGTGGCAGCAAAAAGCGGATTTACAGATGTGGCTGTACAGCCAAGTGGTGCACCCGTAGCCGATAAACAGGCTGATATTTTCTTCCTGTTGAGCAAGTCGGCGCAGGCAGCTACAAAAATCCATCCTATAGGTGCATTAACAAAGGGAAGCGAAGGGAAAGACATAGCCGAACTTTTTGATATGAAGAATGCCGGCACCATAGCCTTTGGCGATTATCAAAAGGCATTACAGGATGCTAATTTACTTAAAATCGCATTACAGTATGTTCAGGATTTTGATGGGCTTGTTATAGCAATGGCGCAAGACGATAAAATTAAAGGTAAGGGTGTGGTACATGAGGGCGAGGTAAGTACCCGCCTGGGATTAAAAGGTATCCCCGCACTTGCCGAAGAACTTCAGGTAGCGCGTAACCTGTACCTGCTGGAGTATACCGGTGGCAAGTTGCACATTCCTACCATTAGTACGGCAAGGTCTGTTCAGCTTATCAGGGAAGCAAAGGCTAAAGGGCTTAACGTAACCTGTAGTGTGGCTGTACACAACCTGTTGTTTACCGATGAGGTGTTGGCTGATTTTGACAGTAATTATAAACTACTGCCGCCACTACGTCCTGAGGAAGAGCGTAAAGCGCTTGTAGAGGGTGTACTGGATGGGACTATAGACGTTATAACATCAGACCACAACCCGCTGGATGTGGAGGTTAAAAAACTTGAGTTTGACCTTGCAAAAGATGGCACTATAGGTTTAGAAACGGCTTTCGGAGCATTAAATACGATACTTCCGCTCGATGTTGTTATAGAAAAACTTACCGCTGCCCGATCTGTATTTGGTTTGCAAAGTGTATCTATACAAGAGGGCGCTGCGGCATCGTTTACGCTGTTTAACCCCGACGGTAACAGAACATTTACCGAGGCCTATGTATTATCTAAGTCAAAGAATTCAGCGTTTTTTGGCCAGAGCCTAAAAGGGAAAGCATATGGCATTTATAATAATGGTAAACTGGTTTTAAATGCAAAATAGTAATACTTCGTTTAGCCCGGAAGTAATAGAGAAGGGTAAGCCCGCCGCCATTACGGCGTATATACTTGTGGTAGGCGCCTTTATAGCGCTTTCTATGAATTCTGAAGATAAGAATCCCTATGCCTCTTTTCATGTAAGGCAGGCGCTGGGGCTTTCACTACTTTTTATTATTATAGGTTATACTCTTAGCGGTTACTGGAACCCTATGATTGTATATCCGTTTTGGATTTTTATATCTATTTTATGGACTTACGGTATCTACACCGCCATAGCAGGGCAAACACGGCCTATTCCGCTTTTGGGAAATTTATTCCAAAAGTTTTTTAAAAATTTTTAGTCTATGGATTTATCATTATATCACCTTATACGTCAGCCGAAAGTACAACAGGAAAGTTACCCTTTACTTGTTCTTGTACACGGTTATGGTAGTAATGAAGAAGATTTGTTTGGCTTTGCAGACCAGTTGCCAAACGAGTACCTTATCATCTCAGTACGCGCGCCGTATACGTTGCCGGGTTATGGCTTTGCATGGTATGCCATTAACTTTGATGCAGACATGAACAAGTTTACCGATGATACCCAGGCGGTGCAATCACGCGACTTAATAGCCCGTTTTATTGACGAAGTGGTAAGCAACTATCCGGTAGATAAGAACAGGGTAACGCTTATAGGTTTTAGCCAGGGCGCTATGTTAAGCTATGCGGTAGCGCTTAACTTTCCTGAAAAAGTGCAGCGTGTGGCAGCATTAAGCGGCTACTTACATACACCCATATTACCGGAAAACGGTAAGCGTAATGGGGCAGATGCCCTGGATTTCTTTATTTCGCATGGCACTGTAGATCAGGTAATACCTGTGGAGTGGGCACGTAAAGCCCCGGAATACTTAAATGGCCTTGATATTAAAAATGAGTACCATGAATATCCGGTAGGGCATGGGGTAGCACCGCAAAATTTCTATGACCTGCTAAAGTGGTTGTCTAAATAAAAAAAGAAGCGGACTTATACCTATATAAATCCGCTTCTTTTTTGTGTTATTTTATCTTCCGGGGTTTTGTTTTATGTAAACCTCAGTGGCTCCCAGGCCATATTTTTGGTAGTTTGCATCGCCAAAGGTTACTTGTTCATAACGTCCCAGTAAATAGTCGAGTTCTGATTTTAACACGCCTTCGCCCACACCGTGAATAAATACCACCCTAGGGATACGGTTTTTTATGGCGTATTCTACATGATGGCGCGCGGTATCCATTTGCAGGGTAAGGATGTCATAATTGCTCATCCCTTTTTTATTACGTACCAGTTTTTCTATATGCAGGTCTATCTCTATGACCACATTTTCCTTCCTCGATTTTTTTTCAGCTAGGATAGAAGGTTTTGGTTTGTATTTACCCGGTGTTTCCTTTTCCTTTATAACAGCACTAAGGCTCTTCCCTGCAAAGAAAGAGCCTATTTCGCTGTTATTATTCATTAAAAGTTCTGCTTCAGAAAAAAGAAGTTCAAATCCTTCAGTAGTAATTATAGCAACGCTGCCATCTTTTTTATAAGACTTTACTGTTCCGCTAAAAGAATCGTCTATAACGGTAACTTTATCGCCTGCCTTAAACTTCATTGTTATTATCCCTTTCGTTTTTTCCCGGTACTTTACTCATTAATTTCATAAGCCCAAGCATAAATATCATTATGCAGGGTGCCATTATCAGTGGGTTTGGCTTAGGAAGCGATTGCTGATACAACGCTATAAAGCCGCACGCAAATATTATTATGATATAAACTAATTTCAATACAAAAAATTAAAAGCGTCCGCCAAGGCCGGAAGCAGCAGCAGAAACAAATGCGATTATCAAGACGAAATACATTACAATACTTAAAATGATAAGGATACCCGCAAACATAAGGTTGTACTTAAGGTTTGCAAAAGCCTGTGTTAGCTGCTCTGTACTCATGTCGGCAACGGCGTTACGGGCTTTAACCGAGAAACGGAATAAGGTAACTACCGGTATTGCCCAAAAAATATTAAACACTAACATGAATATGCCCACAACCGCAGGATTAAAAGGCATGGCACCTGCGGGCATATTACCGGCTCCTACCATTACAATGAATGACATTAGCAGTGAAAGCCCAATGATAATAAAGCCTACAATAGAAATAAACAGGCCCCATCCGCCTGCTACGCGCAGGTGATTTTTAGCTTCTTCGGTTACACGTAATTCAAATGATTCAAAAGAGGAATCTTTGTAGAATTGCTCCATAATATAAAAAATTGATTAGTTACTTTTCAAATTCCTGTAACGTATTGGTAATTATGGTAACGCATTCCTCAAGTTGTTGTTCAGTCATTACAAGCGGTGGTGCAAAACGTATAATATTACCGTGTGTAGGCTTGGCAAGCAGGCCATTGTGCATCATAGCTACACAAATATCCCATGCTGTAGAGCTGTCTTCAGTGTCATTTATTACAATGGCATTAAGCAACCCTTTTCCGCGTACCAGCGACACTATGTTACTGCCTGCAATATACGCATTCATTTTTTTCCTGAAAACATTTCCAAGGTGTTCTGCATTTTCGGCAAGTTTTTCTTCTTTCACTACTTCTAATGCAGCTACTGCTACAGCCGCAGCAATAGGATTTCCGCCAAAAGTAGAGCCGTGTTGCCCCGGTTTTATTACATTCATTATATCGTCGTTTGCCAGTACCGCACTTACCGGATATGCCCCACCAGATAGTGCCTTACCTAGTATAAGTATATCAGGTTGCACATTTTCATGATGTACGGCAAGGAGCTTACCTGTACGGGCTATTCCTGTTTGTACCTCATCTGCTATAAACAGTACGTTGTTTTGTTCGCACAAGGTTTTGGCCTGTGCCAAATAACCATCGGCAGGCACATACACGCCCGCTTCGCCCTGAATAGGCTCTATAAGTAAACCTGCAATATTAGTTTCCGTTTTTAATACGTGTTCCAGCGCGGCAATATCATCATACGGTATGCTTATAAAACCGGCTGTATAAGGGCCAAAGTTTTTTCGCGCGTTTTCGTCGTTACTAAACGATATAATAGTAGTGGTACGCCCGTGGAAGTTGCCTTCGCATACAATAATTTTTGCTTCATGCGCTGCAATGCCTTTCTTTTCATAAGCCCATTTACGGCACAGTTTTATGGCAGTTTCTACCGCTTCGGCGCCGGTATTCATAGGTAATACCTTATCAAACCCAAAGAATTTGGTTACGTACTCCTCGTAACGGCCCAGCTGGTCATTATAAAAAGCGCGTGAGGTTAAGGTAAGGGTTTGTGCCTGGTTAACAAGTGCATTTACAATTTTTGGGTGGCAGTGTCCCTGGTTTACGGCAGAATAAGCCGAAAGGAAATCATAGTAGCGTTTTCCTTCAGCGTCCCATACGTAAGCGCCCTCGCCGCGAGATAGCACTACGGGAAGCGGGTGGTAGTTGTGTGCTCCGTATTTGTCTTCCAGAGCAATGGCGTTCTCGGTATTAATTTTGTCTAAAACCGGCATAATGAAGTAATTTTCGTAAAAGTAAAATCGTCAATTCCTTCTTAATAGGAGAGAAATCATCCTTTTTAGTGCAAATTAATAAAATTTAAGGATATTTTAGATTAAACAACAAATAAATATAGATTGTGTAATTTATTGTTGATTTTGCGCAGGCACGTTAAAGTTATTCTTTTCAATGATGCGCTCCAGTAAAGTTACGGCGCTTGTTTTAAGCCAGGCAGGCGATATTATTTCTGCGCTGTCTGCAAACATAAGGTACCAGCGTAGCAAGCCTTCTTCGGCCCATTGGGTAAAAAATGTCATCTCTACCGCGTCGCCCAAATCTTGTTCTTCTGTAAAGCCGTAAAAATGGCGCCTTTCGTTTAAGTAAGGCACTGTGTTTTTCTTTATCCTGAGCACCACTTTTTCGTAAGGATATTGCTCCCAGGATTTAGGGTATAGCTGCTGGTATTCTTTAAGGCTTACGTGGCCTTGCTGTGCAGTAGTGGTAAGCTGTATTTTCACAATTCGGTCTATGCGGAACTGCCTGTACTCGTTTCGTAAATGGCACAATGCTATAGTGTACCAATAGCCGTTTTCATGAAAAACACCTATGGGCTCGGCAGTGCGTTCATTTTCATTTTCTTTGCCAAATGCCTTATACGTCATACTCACGGCCTTTTTTTCGGCAATAGCTTTTAGCAACGTATCAAGGGCTGTGCTGCCTTGTGGTATGTTTTTATGGTAGGTAAGTACATCTATTTGGTTTTCAAGGCTGTCTACCAAATCTTTTTCGGTGCTGCGCAATACTGCCTTTACCTTATAAAGTGCGGAAGCAAAGTTGCCCTGTACACCACTATCGGTAAACTTTTCCATAAGTTTACCGGCGGTTATAAAGGCCACTGCCTCTTCTGGGGTAAACATAACAGGGGGTAGGCGGTAGCCCTCTACCAAAGAATATCCCACGCCCGCCTCGCCATATAACGGTATACCTGCCTCTTCTAACGATCGTATATCGCGGTATACCGTGCGCAGGCTTATACCAAACCTATCGGCAAGATCCTGCGCTTTTACAACCTTTTTAGATTGTAGCTGTATAAGTATGGCGGTAATACGGTCAAAACGGTTCATTGCTATGCAGAAGGTTCGTTTAGCATCTCCATTAATTTCAGCGTGGTGTTCCAGTTGCGTATGGTGGCTTTCAGCCCCAGTTTCCCTTCAATAAAAGAATTGGTAAGCTTAGAATCGGCAGCACTGCGCGATAGTTTTAAGTACAGTATGTTTCCCACAGCTTTAAACTCGTCGTCGCTGCGGTTATATTTTTTTAACTGGTCCATGCCCTGTGTTGTAGCCTCTCCCGAAAGAAACGTTACAAAATATTTTTTAACGCCCTGCGGTTCAGGTTCGGCAGTAGTATAAGGATTGTTTTGTATGGCTTTCTGCAAATCAGCTTTATCCAGTATAAAGGTAAAAACATCGTGTCCGTATTCTTTATATAATAGTTGTTCTATTGTACGGCCGGTTTTAGCCTTGTCTGTTTCTTCCGTTTCAAAAATTACATTGCCGCTTTGTATGTAGGTGGCTACATTTTTAAACCCGTTGGCTTCCATCAGCCTTCGTAAATGTTCCATTTTTATAACGTTGTGTCCGCTAACGTTTACGGCTCTAAAAAGGGCAAGGTATGCTGGCATACTGTTTTATTTAAGTTCGGTTTCCATTTTTTCTAAATAGGGCTTAATAGGCGAAGTATCTTTCATGTACTTTTTTGCCGTTGCTGCCCATTTTGCAAAGTTAACCTTATCCTTTAAACCATGGTAATGTCCTGCCATATTAAAAGCCATCTCTGCACTTTGGTCATCATCTTTAGATATTGAAATACCTTTGGTGTATAGTTTTTCTGCTTCGGTGGCATTTTTAGTATGTAGATAAGAATACCCTAGCTCCCTGTAAAACATAAAATTTTCAGGGTCAACAGAAAGCGCATTTTTCAGCACTTCGATGGCTTTCGTGTATTGCTCTGTGGCATTGTATGCAAATGCCAGTTCAAACTCAAGCCCTTTGTAATGCGGATCTTTGGCGTACGCTTTAAGAAGCACAGGTATGGCTTCGGCAGAAGCTTCTACATCATTTAACAAAAAGCCTTTATTTACCAGCCTGTCTGTATTATCTTCTCCTTCCCTGTAAATTTTCAGCCAGTCCGGCTCTTTGGGCAGCGCCATTTGTTTTAAGGCGCTATCAGGTAATATAGCTAAAAGCGCATATCTCTTAGGGAGCCGGTATTTTAAGCTGCTTTCTCTTTGTGTAGTGTCTTTTGAAAATTTACCATTATTTACGCTAAAATTACCCTGAACATCAAACGTGTATCCGGCAGTGCCGTCCAGGTAAACAAACCCATAGATGTATGTGTTTTCTCCTTCTTTTTGTGGTAGCGCTACCCATTTGTTTTCGCACTCATAGTATTTTTTATCAAAATAAAGTCCGTCTTTCTGCCCATAAGCCATATGAACAGAAAATAAAAATGCAGCAATAAAAAGCAATAGTGGTTTCATGTGTAAGACAGGTTAATTGGTTATAGGGCGAAGATAATAATTTTAACCGTTCACCTTAATTTACCCTCCGTTTTAAATACGTAAATATTTACGCTAAAAAACGTATTTTTGCCGCATGGGAAAAAAGAAAACAGACAAGATTGTATTTACTAATGTTGCAGTGCTAGATGCCGGCGCTAAAGGCGTATCGGTAGCTAAAGCACCTGATGGTAAAGTTATTTTTATACCTAATGTTGTACCGGGAGATGTGGTAGATGTGCAAACCTTTAAAAAGCGTAAAGCGTATTATGAGGGTAAAGCCGTGCATTTTCATGAGTACAGTGCCGACAGGGTAATTCCGCCATGCCAGCATTTTGGTTCGTGCGGTGGCTGTAAGTGGCAAAACATGAAGTACGAAAAACAGCTTTATTATAAAAATAATGAGGTGTTTAATCACCTTAAGCGCATTGGTAAAATAGAGTTGCCCGACTTTGAACCTATTAAAGGAAGCGGCAAGCAGTTTTATTACCGTAATAAAATGGAGTTTTCTTTTTCTAACGCCCGCTGGATAACCGATGAGGAGGCACAAAGTGGTGAAGAAATAGAACGTGGCAATGCCCTTGGTTTCCATATTCCGCGTATGTGGGATAAAATTCTTGATATTACCCACTGCCACCTTCAGGGTGACCCAAGCAATGCCATACGCAACAGCATTCGTGATTTTGCTAACAAGCACGGTATGGCGTTTTTTAACCCAAGGGAACACAGCGGTTTGCTGCGCACTCTTATGATACGTACAGCAAGTACGGGGGAAATAATGGTGCTTATTCAGTTTTTTGATGATAACAAAGAGCAGCGCGAACTGCTTATGGATTACCTGGCCGATACATTCCCCGGCATTACATCATTACAATACGTAATTAACCAAAAGGCAAATGATACCCTGTACGACCAGAATGTGGTGCTGTACAAAGGGCGTGATTTTATACTGGAAGAAATGGAAGGCCTTACGTTTAAAATAAACGCTAAGTCGTTCTACCAAACCAACTCTGAGCAGGCGTACGAACTGTATAGCATTACCCGCGAGTTTGCCGGTCTTACAGGTAACGAACTGGTATATGACCTTTATACAGGTACGGGCACTATAGCCCAATTTGTGTCGCGTAAGGCAGGTAAGGTAATTGGGGTAGAGGCAGTGCCCGAAGCCATAGCCGATGCCAAGGAAAATGCGGTACGCAATAATATTACCAATTGCGAGTTTTTTGTAGGTGATATGAAGGATGTATTTAATGCCGAATTTATAGAAACCCACGGACAGCCCGATGTAATTATTACAGACCCTCCACGCGATGGTATGCACAAAGATGTGGTAGACCAGATACTGCGCATTGCGCCGCAGCGTGTGGTATATGTAAGCTGTAATTCGGCTACGCAAGCGCGGGACCTTGCCCTTATGGACGAGGTATACAAAGTAACCCGTGTAAGACCGGTAGATATGTTCCCGCAAACACACCATGTAGAAAACGTGGTGCTTCTGGAAAAACGATAATTAAAAACCGCTATGAAAAGATTTATTGGCAGTGCCGTACTGTTGTGTATCATCGGGGCTTATATGATGAGCTGCGAAAAAGATGATATATGTGCAGAAGGTACCCTTACCACGCCTAATATGCAGGTGGCTTTTTACAACAACGAAAACAGGGGAGCGTACAAAACGGTATCTAACCTTAAAATTTTTGTAGAGGGAATGCAGGATACCATAGCCATAGGCAGGGTAGACAGCATTACATCTGTTCCGCTTAAGGTAGATGCTACATCTGTAAAATGGGGCTTTAAATACACCCATAACAGTGATACGGGTCAGAAACTTGAAGATATTGATTACCTTGAGTTTAAATATACAACACGAGATGAGTATGTATCGCGCGCGTGTGGTTTTAAAACACTGTTTACGCTAAATCCCAGCTTGCCTACTGACGTTAACCCTGTGCTTACCACCGGAAATCATGGAGACGACTGGCTGCGTGATGCACGTATAGAAAATCCTGAAATTATAAACGAAGATGAAGTACATGTTAAGATTTATTTTTAGTGTTTTGCTCCTCGCTTCGTTTAACGGATTTGCGCAGCAACAGGAACTTAAGGTAAAAAATGCCGATACTACCACTACAGTGCTAAGTGTAAAGCCAAAATATGACCGCTACGGCCTGCGCGTGGGCGTAGATGCTTACCGTTTTGCCAGAACATTTTACGAGAAAGGGTTTAAAGGCCTCGAGGTTGTGGCTGATTATCGCTTAACTAAAAAGATATATGCAGCCGGTGAGGCCGGTAGTGTTACATTTGATATTGATGATGACCGTATAAACTTTACCGCTAAAGGCAGCTACATTAAACTGGGTTTTGACTACAATGCTTACGAGAACTGGCTGGATATGAATAATATGATTTACGTAGGTGCCAGGTACGGTTTTTCTACTTTCTCGCAGCGTGTAAATTCTTATAAAGTGTACCAAAATTCTGATGTAAGCAGTACCGACGAAACAGACAATTATTTTGATGACGTTACCCGTTATCCCGGTAGTAATTTCAGTGGGCTGTCGGCGCACTGGCTGGAAGTGGTAGGAGGGGTAAAGGCCGAAGTTATAAGCAACATATTTATGGGCTTTAGTGTAAGGTTAAATACGCTGCTGGCTAATAAAAAACCTGCCGGTTTTGATAACCTTTATATACCAGGATTTAACCGTACTTACGATGGTAGTTTTGGTGTGGGCATAAATTATACTGTCTCTTATTTTATCCCGTTGTATAAAAAATCAGCGTCAAAGAAAACAGAAGAAACGAAGGGTGGTAAAGCTTCCGACAAAAAGCAGTAAATAGTTTTCCTCTCAATAATAGCAAAGCAGCACCCTTACGTACTCTGTGTAATGGTGCTGTTTTGTTTTATGTATAGCGCGGAAAAAAACATAAAATCAACCTGTAGAGTATGATGTTTTCAGGTAAATTACGTTATTTAAATATTAACTGAATTTGCTTTTTTTTCGTTCAATATTTTATCGGATTGATATTCAGTTTATTTATTGTTTTGTTATAAGTCATAATGTTGTGTTTTGGTTATATTGCTGGGCAGATGATTTTTGTCATATTTAAAGCGGTAACTTGCCGATAGATTTGCTATAGTAAAATGCAACAGTTTATGGAT
>JAAXJD010000191.1 GCA_012270005.1 Flavobacterium sp.
CAGTAAAACTGGTGGGTTTTTTGTTTGCTATTACTTCGTTCCCTCTTAGCCATTAGCTACATCGAAACAAAAAAACCTGTCCAATACTATGAACAGGTTTTATATTTTAAACAAACGAATATAATTTGATATAATCGCCGTAACAAATAAATCATTACCTACCTAACAATTTATCTTTCCAGGTCTTTGGTTTTTTAACTTCAGGGCCATAACCATAGCCATAACCATAGCCATAGCCGTAACCATAGCCATAACCGTAGCCATAGCCATAACCGTAGCCTTCTGTACCACCAGTATCGTTAAGCAGAATAGCCATATTAGGCAATTTATGCTCTGCATACAAGGCACTTGGCACACTAAGCATACGTTTATCTAAATAATTAGCTCTTACTACGTAAACAAAACAATCCGCATACTTAGATATAATTTGAGTATCCGACACTAAACTTACCGGAGCAGTATCTACTATAATATAGTCATAATCACGCTTAAGATTTTCAAACATTTCTTCTACTTTTTTACCCATTAAAAGCTCTGCAGGGTTTGGCGGTATTATCCCGGGAGGTAAAACATAGAAGTTATCGAAGCCTTCCTGCTTAATAATAAAGTCATTAACATTATTATCTTTAGACGACAGATAATTAGTAAGACCTTTACTTGGCACATTTATATACTCATCAAGCTTAGGATTACGTATATCCATGGCCACCAGCAATACTCTTTTACTTGTAAGAGCCAGGGTTGCGGCTAAGTTAACGGATATAAATGTTTTACCTTCTTTAGGTATTGTAGAAGTTACAAAAATAAGCTTAGCCTCATCTTCCTTATCCTTATTGCTTAGGATAAACTCAAGATTTGTTCTTATTATCCTAAGCGACTCTGCGGTACTTGAACGGCTGTGCTGACTCATAAGTTCCTTATTAAACTCAGAACGCGGCACATCACCAAGGAACGGCATACCCAACTTAGTAATCTGTTGACGGCCTCTTACTTTACTATCCAGCATTATTCTAACAAATACGACACCCGCAGGAATAAATAACCCTAATAGTAAGGCGCCGAAATATATTGCGTTTCGGTTTGGAGATACAGGACCAGGATTAGCCACTGCCGCATCTATAACTTTTGCGTTAGCCACAGTTACAGCCATTGTAATAGCATTCTCCTCTTTCTTTTGCAACAAGTAAAGATATAATTCGTTCTTAACTTTTTGTTGCCTGTCAATTTCCCTAAATTGGCGCTCTTTTCTAGACACATCTATTATTTGCCCATTAAAATCGCCCTTAACACGGGCAAGATCCCTCTGCTTTACTTTTACACTCGTATATAAGTTTTCAAGACTGGCTGTCAAATTAGATCTTAACTGTCTTAGTTTTTGATCTACGGACTTAAGTTCAGGGTTTTCAGGGCCAGTTTTTGCTTCGATTAGTTTATTTCTTAATAGCACTAAATCGTTGTATTCTGCTATAAGTTCAGACGGAGCATTTTCAGGAATAATATTAGCAGGAATTACATCAGAAATTTTTGAATTTCTAAAGTACTGTCTCATTTCACCCACTACACCAAGCTGAACCTGGTTCTCAAAATAAGAACGGTCATTAAGAGCGGAAGAACCTAAAAGAGATTCAGTATCTGCAGGAAGTTCTGTTACTTTATTAACGTGTTTAAAGAGTTCAACCTGACCTTCAACATCTGCTAACTCCTTTTTTATAGAATCAAGCCTCTTACGAATAAATTCATCTGTTTTTTTTGCTACTTGGTTTTTATCACTTATAGCATCCTCATTATACGTTTCGATAAGTGCGTTAATGTAATCAACACCTTTTTCCTTTACCGGACTAACTACCGAAAGAATTAAAACACTGCTGGAAGTTTGATCAACAGGAGCAACTTTAAAATTTGAACGAAACGCACCGGTTACCCCATCTATATTAGATTGCTTCACCATTATAAGCTCTCCGTCTGGCTTGTTATTACCTATTAAAGTATCTTTTATCACCATGGTACCGAACCCATTTTTGAAAGTGGCACCAAATCTATATTTACCCGTTTGCTTTTTGTTACTATCGTAAAGCTCAAAAGTGCTTTGAGACAAAACTTTCACATAAAATAACGTATCACGGTCATAAAAATTTTCATTCTTTGCAATGTAATCAACCACAAATGGCGCACTTTTATAAAGCTCAACAGTACGCACTTGGCCTTCAGAAAAATAGGAAATATTGTAACCCAGTTTCTGGGCCGTTTTCCTGGCAAGCGTACGCGCTTTTAATACCTCTATTTCATTATCAAGATTGCTTTTAACTTTAGCCATTGCACCTAAGTCGTTAAAGGCTGACAATTCTGAACTTATATCGCCCTTTTTATCGTCCTTTATCATAATCGTTGCAGAAGCGCTATACAAAGGGGTAGTATACCTTAGATAAAGAAATGCACCTGTAACGCATAGCAAAACACAAAGAACAAACCATTTCCATTGATAAAGATAAGGAGCAGTAATTTCTCCGATATTTAGTGTTGAAGTTTCCTCTGACACAGATTTATTTTCAATGCTCATTTTAGTTTCTTATTAATAAGGTAGTAACAGCTAACAGTACTGATAAACTCGAAACAATTATACCAAAATTGCTTCCTATAAGTGAAGTAGCAGACTTAGATTTGTTCGGCTTTATGTAAATTAAATCATTTTGTTGCAAGTAATAATAAGGAGAATTAATAAAGTCCGCTTTTGTAATATCTAAATAGTGATATGACTTTACACCATTGTCTTCTCTGACTAACAGAATTTCCTCCCTAACCCCATAAATAGTTAAATCACCAGCTTTTGCAATAGCCTGAGGTAAAGAAAACCTTTCAGATGCTACCTCAAATTCTCCTGGAGTTAGCACTTCTCCTAACACCGTTACTTTAAAGTTTACTAAACGAACAGAAACGACCGGATTGTTTATATAAACCTTAATTTTATCTGACAACATTTTAATCAATTCTACCTTAGACATACCTGCCACAGAAAGTTCTCCCAAAACAGGAAATATTATTTTACCATCTTCGCTTACCTGATATGTTGGGGAAACGGCCGAATCAGAACTCTGCGCATTACTTCCGTTTAACCTCTTGGTACCTTCTGAGTCTGCAGCGGTAACAGCAGAATAAGACCTGTTGAATGGCCTTGCTGCTTCCTGAGCGAGGTAGTCAGCCGAAGAAACAGTAATGGCAAGCACATCATCTGCCTTAATTTTAATTTCATAACCACGCTTGGATTTACCAACAATGGTATCATTAGGATTTAGCCCCTGAAAATAGATAATCTTTTTACTTGTGTTGCAAGAAAAAAGAGCAAAAGCTAGAAAAAATAACAGGCAGATTTTTTTTACCATTTGTTAATTTATTATCAATTAATTTATAAAATTAAGCTTTATGAATGGTTTTTCGCAAACCAGCCCAAGCGCAAATATAATTTTTTTGACGCAGATAAAAAGGAGGTAACCTAAAAATAACGTATCTTATACGTCATCTCATGTCCAGGGCCTCGTAAATAGAATTTGCACTTACAAACTCAGGCACAATAGCTTTTATCTTTGTTACCGTAAGCATATTGTTATACAGCAAAGCAATCTGCTTTAATTCATCAAGTTGCTGTGTGTAAGGTATAAATGCTACTGTATCTTCTACACCTATAACAATATTCTCATTATGAGTAGGTAAAGTACGAGACGACTGTGATATTAGTTCTTCAAACAACTTCTCCCCCGCCCTTAAACCGGTATAGCGTATTTGTATATCTTCTTCGGGCTCCATACCCGCCATTTTAATCATTTTGTAAACAAGATCTGTAATCTTAACCTGCTTACCCATATCAAAAACAAAAATTTCTCCGCCCCTGCCCATGGCACCCGCTTCTAAAACTAACAAACATGCTTCTTTAATGGTCATAAAAAAACGCGTAATATCTGGGTGCGTTACTGTAACAGGACCTCCTTCGGCAATTTGGCGTTCAAAAACAGGAACCACCGACCCATTAGACCCCAGCACGTTGCCAAAACGGGTTATAATAAACCTTGTACCGGTTTCACCATTGTTACCCTGGTTATGCTGCAAAGATGTTATAAAACGCTCGGCGATTAACTTTGTAGCCCCCATAACATTTGCAGGATTAACTGCCTTATCTGTAGAGATCATAACAAAAGTACCCACATTATGCCTGGCCGCTGCGGTGGCAACAATACGTGTACCTTCAATATTTGTAAGAACCGCCTGTGTGGGGTTGTCTTCCATCATTTGCACATGCTTGTACGCTGCCGCATGATATACAACATCAGGCTTATAAGTGGCAAATAAATGCTCTACAGCCGCCTCATCTGTAATGTCTGCCAAGGCAATACAAAAGTTAGCTCCTGATGAAAGTGCCGCCATTTCTAAACTCAGCAAATACAATGGAGTTTCTGCCTGGTCTGCCAGTATAATTAAAGACGGTACAAAATTAAAAAGTTGCCTGGCAATTTCACTACCTATAGACCCTGCAGCACCAGTTATAAGAACTGTTTTTTTGCTTATTTGCGAAAAAATAGAGGTTTTATCGAGCACAATAGGCTTGCGCTCCAGCAAATCTTCCAGTTGGTAGTTGATTCCTTTCATCTTTAAATGGGCCTTTATACCTTTTCAGACTTTAAAACCCCGGCTACAATATCCATTACTTTATTAAACTGTTGCTCTCTGGTAAGGTTGGTATTATCAATTTCTATAGCATCTTCTGCTTTCCGTAGAGGTGAATCCTGCCTGTTGCTGTCTATATAATCCCTTTCCTCAATATTTTTAAGCACTTCTTCGTACTGCACTGCTTTACCGGACGCTTTAAGTTCATTGTACCTTCGGGTAGCGCGTTCAGCCGGGGCGGCTGTCATAAAAAGCTTTAATTCGGCATCCGGAAAAACCACGGTGCCTATATCCCGGCCATCCATAACAATACCTTTGTCCAGGCCCATGCTGCGCTGTTGTTCTACCAGTTTTTCACGTACGGGCGGTAAGGCTGCTACTTTACTCACAGACCCTGAAACCTCCATAGACCTGATATCTTCATCTACATTTAGGCCATTAAGATAAATTTCGCTACGGGAGAGGTTAGTATTGTATTGAAACTTCAGATCTATGCTTGGCAGTTTTTTTAAAAAGTCATCTTGGTCTAATACGCCGTTTAGCACAAAACCGTTGTTAATGGCGTATAATGTAACAGCTCTGTACATGGCTCCGGTATCTACATATATGTAGTTAAGCGCCTTTGCTATTTCCTTTGCAAGCGTACTCTTACCGGTTGATGAAAACCCGTCTACAGCTATGATGATCTTTTTATCCAAACTAAAAATTTCTATTATTGTGTGACAGCAAAACTAGTTAATATCTCCGAAATATCCTTTAAGACACGTAAAAATACGTAAAATCTGTTCTTCATCCATACCTGTGCCCGAAGGCAGGCACAATCCCGTTTCAAAAAGACGCTGGCACACGTTACTCCCAAAGTACAAATATCCTTTATATAGAGGCTGCAAGTGCATAGGTTTCCAAAGCGGCCTAGACTCTATGTTATGTGCATCTAAAACCTGCCTTAGTTCCTCTGTAGATTTACCGGTACTTTGTGTATCGCTTATAGTAATGCAGGTAAGCCAATGATTAGAAATAACATTACTATTATAATTTGTAAAAACCTTAACCCCCGGAATACTTTTAAAAAATGAGATATACTTTTGATGAAGTTCTTTTTTTTGCTGTAGCCTAAGAGGCAGTACCTCCATTTGCCCACAACCAATTCCTGCCGAAATATTACTCATCCTATAGTTATACCCAAGGACACTATGCTGATAATGACTTGCCGCGTCACGCGCTTGTGTGGCCAAAAAAACAGCTTTTTCTTTTAGCTCCGGCGCCTTGCAAACAAGGGCTCCCCCGCCCGAAGTGGTTATTATTTTATTTCCGTTAAACGAAAGCACCCCAAATGTGCCTAGCGTACCGCATTTTTTGCCGTCTGTGGTGCTGCCCAATGCCTCAGCCGCGTCTTCGATAATGGGTATATTATAGCGTTCGGCAACAGCATTTATATCATTTACCTTGTAGGGCATGCCATATAAATGTACGGCTATTATTGCAGCGGGCTTTTTCCCGACCGATATACGAGCTTTAATGGCAGTTTCGAGATGAACGGGACATATATTCCAGCTTTCGGGTTCGCTGTCTATAAAAACCGGTGTTGCACCTACATAGCGCACGGGATTTACAGAAGCTGCAAATGTAAAACTTTGGCAAAGCACCTCATCACCTTCCTTTATTCCCAGCAGCAGTAATGCTAAATGGAGGGCTGAAGTACCTGAATTAAGAGCGGCCACATGGCTGTTTGATTCTAAATAATGTTCAAGCTTTTCTTCCAGCCCCAAAACGTTATCTCCTAGTGGGGCTATCCAGTTTTTTCTAAATGCATCATTAATATAGTCAAGTTCTGTGCCTCCCATATGCGGTGGCGACAACCATATTCTTGAACCTGAATCATGCATATAAATTGGTTTTTAAAAATACAACTTGGGCAGTTTACCTGTTAATGTACAAATAATAAGCTTAATATCCATTAAAAGGCTTTGATTATTGTAATAGATAAGGTTTAATCTTACCTTATCGGGAAAAATAACTTCGTCGTTATATTGCTGCGGGTTTTCAACATTCTGCAACAGGTATTCTTCTGCGGCATATTTAATACTTGCCGGCCCTGTAAGCCCCGGACGAAGATTAAGCAGGCAACGATTATTCCCTGTAAGCCGGTCATAATATCCGGGAATATCTGGGCGCGGCCCCACAAAACTCATTTCACCCTTTAAAATATTGTAGAGTTGTGGAAGCTCGTCTATTTTATACTTCCTAATAAAGGCTCCAATACGGGTAACCTTTCCTTCGGCATCCATAGAGCGGATTTTATATATTATAAAATTACTACCAAAACGCCCTACTCTAATCTGCTTATAGAACCCGCCGCCTGCAGAGGTAAAACGCACTATGAACCAAAAAAGGAATATTACAGCACTTAACGGTATAAGTGCAATAAGAGATAAAACAATATCAAAAATTCGTTTTCCCAATAAAGGATGATTTTTAATGTATTAGTATGCTTTTTCTTCTCCTTTAAATATGTTCCATACCGTTAAATAAATAATTTTTATATCCATGAAAAAACTCCAGTTTTCCAGATAAAATATATCGTAAGATACCCTGTTTTTTATATCAAGGTCTGATTCTATCTCACCGCGGTATCCGTTAACCTGTGCCCAGCCTGTAATACCCGGTTTTATAAGCTGCCTTACCAGGTAGTTATTAATAATTTCCTGATATTGCGCATTCTGCACTGTCATGTGTGGCCTCGGCCCTACTATAGACATGTGCCCCATAAGTACATTCCAAAACTGTGGAAACTCATCAAGGCTGGTCTTCCTTAAAAAGGCACCTATTGGCGTAATGCGCGAATCTCCTTTGGTAGCCATTTTTTTATCAGACTCTTTGTTTACATACATACTCCTGAACTTAAGGCACCAAAACTCTTTTCTGTCCCTACCCAGCCTTTTCTGCCTGAATAAAACCGGGCCTTTAGAGTTAATTTTTATAAGTAATGCTATAATTATAAACAGCCAGCTGCAAATAAATACAAGTACACCAAGGCTAAAAACAATATCAAACGTACGCTTAATAACTTTGTTATATGTTTCTTCCAGCGGTTCTTTTCTTAAGGAAACTGTAGGTATGTTACCAAATTGCTTAAACTCGTAACGGTTATAAAATTGAAAATGGAAATCAGGAATTATCCTTACACGGATGCCGGCCTTGTCTACCACTTTTGTTATTTCCTCTATTTCTTCTATAGTAATACCTGGCGTGGCCACAATAACTTCATTTACCTGATGATTTACAAGGTACTCTTCCATACGAGAGAAATTACCAAGGCATTTACCCAAATACTCGTCTTGAGTGGTATCATCAAAATATCCTAGTATGTCGTACCCTAAGTGGGGATTGTTTGATACCAGATCTTTAAACTGCCTGGCACTGTTACCATGCCCTAAAATAATTACATGCCTTAGGTTATAGCCCTGCCCCCTAAGGAACATTACAAACCGGTTTATTATATATTTTTCGGTACCGAAGCAAAGCATAAGCAACGCAGGGTATATAAAAACAAAGTTTGTAGGTAAAAACGGTTGTGAAAAATAAGACACTATAACTATGCTTAGTGCCAATATTACTACCCCCTTAAACGTTTTGTATATTTCCAGTGAAAATCCCGGCCGTAAACGATGGTCGTTATAAAGATTACTAGATGTACCGCTATAAAACCATACACACAGCAATATAATCAGCAGGAAAAATTTTGATTTAAAATGCAATGCAAACGTATCCGGTTGAACAATGTATACACATAGTATATAGGTTAACGCCACCACAGAGAGGTCTGCTATTAGCCTAACCAGCGATATTTTATTTAAATACTGTTTCATTTTAAAGATACGGCGGTTAACTTTCTAATTTGTGCTGCCACTGCGTCAGCACTACCAAATCACATTATAGTTTAAGCGCATTTAAAACCCCGGTTAACGACCCCGGATCGGTTTTGCAAAGTTTGGAATTTTCTGTTAAAAAAAACAGATATAGTGTTACGGAATGGTAAAAATTTATTTTTCTTTTAATGCGCGCAGTTTTGCCTCAAAATCTTTAAGAATATTGGTTTTACTTAAGAATCTTTCAGCATATTTACGTGCATTGTTACGATACAAAGACAAATCAGTCTCTGGTGCAATTGCTTTTCCTATACTCTGTGCCAGTGCCTGCGGATTTTCCGGTTCGCATATTATACCCATATCATGCTCGCTCATCACGTTAAAAAGAGACGTGCCAGGTTCTGCAGTAACAATTGCACATCCCCCCGCAGCTAAAATCCCCGTAAGCTTGCTTGGCATAACAAGGTCTGCAGCAGACTTTTTCTGCAATACCAAATGCACATCGGCAGTTGCCAGCAATGCCGAAAGCTTTTCATACGGCTGTAAAGGATAAAAAGATACCCTGTCCAGATTTTTGGCTGCTGCCATTTGCTGAAGCTTCTCTTTACCTCCGCCAGAACCAACAATAATAAAATAAACATCTTTGCGATCCCTGTAAATATCGGCGGCATCTATAATACTTTCAAGCCCTTGCTTTTCGCCTAAATTACCACTGTAAAGAATTACTTTATCATCCATACCTATACCGAATTCTGTACGCAATGACTGCTCTTTTGGCAACGGACGTATAGCACTTTCGTCTACCCAGTTAGGAAACATAATTTGTTGTGACAAAGGAATGCCTTTTGCCGCAATTTTATCGGCCATACCCTGGCTTATGGTAGATACCTTTGTACTTTTTCTAAGTATAAAACGTTCAAGGCCAAACATAATGTTTAAAAATGTCTGATTTTGAATCATTCCAAGCTCTTTGGCTGCATCTACCTGAAGATCCTGTATGTGACTGACCATAGGAACTCCCCTAAGTTTAGCATAAATAAGCGGAAGCAGTCCTAAATGGAAAGGTGGTGCAGCACAAAAAACTGCGTCAAATTTCTTTGAAAAAAGAAACTTAAACCAGTATGGCAATACCCCGAGTATAAATGAAAACTCATGAATAATCCTCTTTTTAGAATTAACCTCTTTAGGAACATACAGCGGTACGCGGTGAACCTTAGCACCATCTATGATTTCTGTAAACCACTTCTTGCCTTTATATGCATCATGTACTTCCCATTCAGGATAATATGGCAGGGCAGTTACCACATGTACATCATGCCCCTGCTGAGCAAACCAGCTCCCCATTTCTCCTGTATACTTGCCTATTCCGGTAAGTTCCGGGCTATAGTTAATTCCAAAAATAAGTATCCTCATTTACAAATCCATTTATTACTAAGCTTATCTAAAGCAAAAATCCCTATAAATCCTCCGGAAATATTTAAAACAATGTCGTCTATATCAAATTTCCCGATATGTAAAAAATATTGTGTAAACTCTATCATTAGTAACACTAATATTATGCTTAAGCCAATAAATAATTTATTGTTTTTTTTTAAGGAAAGCACCGGAGCAAAAAA
>JAAXJD010000157.1 GCA_012270005.1 Flavobacterium sp.
AATAACGGATCATAATAGTGCTCAGAACTTATTTACGATGCTTTATTGTATGCTAATGGCAACAAGCCGTTCTTTACACTATACCCCATGACCTACAAACAGCCCGGAACCGATAGCTTCTTTCCGGCATGGGTAGCGTACTATAAAGCATTGGGGAAACCCATACCTCAGGGATTGCCGGGCTGTAATCCGGGAGGGATTTCTAAAAGTGATAAACTAACCGTACTGGGTGATTTATTGCTGCCTTAATTTCTTATTGCACATCTGTTTCCGTTGATTATTGCTGCTTCTGCTAAAACTTAAGATTTTATTAGTAGGAAAATTTGGCATGGCATTTGGTTGTTGTATTGTATCAAATCAAAAACAATAGTTGTAATTTAATTCCAATTTAAAACAACAATCATCATGAAAAAAAACCTACTCGTTGCATTACTGTGCTGTATGGGCTTGGGAGCTTTTGCGCAGCAAAAAGACACACTTAACGTAAACCCTGAGTTTAAACAGCCTTGGGGACAGTTTTTTATTAGCGCCGGTTATGTAACTGTTCCGCATAAATTAAATGATAAGCTTAAGCAGAGTAACCTGCCACTGATTTCAGATAACCTGTTTGAACTGGGTATAGGCCTTACCAAAATCCAGGGGCGTTTGCTAACCGATTTAGAATGGGCCAGTGATTATTATAAAGACAAAAAAGTTACCGGCGCCACCGTACGCTCGTTTAATACCGGCATTAAGTGGAGGCCACAGTATATATTTTTTTACAAAAAAGGAATGCTTGCCGCCGCCGGTTTTGATTTGTCGTATATGTATAACACCGTATCTATTTTTGACCCGGGCAATAGCGTAGACTTAAACAATATAGACCCGGCTGATTCCAGGAGTATAAGTTTATATAACAACAGTTGGTACCTGGGGCCATCGGCCTCATTCGGGTTGTTTCAGGATAAATCAGCTTCTCTAAGGCTAACTACAGGTTACGAATGGAATGTGGCGCGCGCAAGCTGGCATTCTGACGTGGCTAAGGTGTACAACACTACTAAAGAAGGCGGACAGGGACGCTTTTTTGCTAAACTTATCATAAATTATTAATGCCACTGTCTGACAAATTATCAGTGCGGGGCCGGTCTGTAAAGACTGGCCTTTTTTTTGCTATATTATTAAGCGTAAAACAACTAATAAAAGAATAGAAGATGTTTGGAGGATATTATTTACTGATATTAATTATAGGTATAGCCAGCTTTGCCGTAAGTGCAAGGCTCAAGAGCAAGTTTGAACACTATAGCCGCGTGCACCTGCGTAACGGTATGAGCGGCGCAGAAATAGCTACTAAAATGCTGCATGATAATGGCATTTATGATGTAAGGGTTATAAGCACACCCGGCCGCCTTACAGACCACTATAACCCCGCCGATAAAACGGTTAACCTTAGTGAAGCGGTATATAACGAGCGTAATGCCGCCGCTGCTGCTGTTGCAGCACACGAGGTAGGGCACGCCGTACAGCACGCTACTGCATACAGTGCGCTGCAATTGCGCAGTAAGTTGGTTCCGGTTACTAACATAGCCTCACAATTATCTATGCCGTTGCTGTTTATAGGCATTTTAATGGGCGCTGTGGTAAAAATGGGCATTGGGTGGTATATAGCGGTGGCTGGTTTCGGGTTAATGGCTATAGCTACTGTTTTTAGCCTTATAACCCTGCCGGTAGAGTATGATGCCAGTAACCGTGCCCTGGCATGGCTAAAAAATAAAAACATGCTTACCCCACAGGAATACGATGGCGCACAGGACTCACTTAAATGGGCAGCGCGTACTTACCTGGTGGCTGCAATAGGTGCCGTAGCTACATTGTTATACTATGGTTTGATGCTTTTTGGCGGCAGATCCAGAGATTAAAATTATTTCTCTCTATATATCCATATTACGTTTGTAATATAAGTAAGGGCTATCTCGGTAAAGAGTAGCCCTTGTTTTTTGCTTTAGATTTTCGACTTTTGACTTTCGACTTTCGACTAAAGTTGTATTTGTCGTTCTATCTGCTGTTCTAATGATATAAAGGTTTCGGTACGGCTTACCCCCGGTATGGGCTGTATGCGGGTATTAAGCAGCTGCATAAGGTGCTCGTTATCCCTACAGATAATTTTTATAAGGATGCTCCAGTTACCGGTGGTGTAGTGGCATTCCAGCACTTCGGGTATTTTGCGGAGTTCTTTTACAGCCTCTGAGTTGCTCGATGCTTTTTCCAGATAAATGCCCACGAACGCCATAGTGCTGTACCCCAGTACGCGGGTATTTACGGTAAACTTAGACCCGCTTATAACCCCTGATTGCTCAAGTTTACGCAGGCGCTGGTGTATGGCCGCACCCGATATGCCTATTTTGTTGGCTATTTGCAAAATGGGTTTACGCGCATCATCCATAAGGTCGCGCAGGATTTCCTTATCTATGCCGTCTATTTCAATTTGGGTTTGATTAATCTTCATGGTTGGTTTTAAATTACATATTTACTACAAATATAATTTTTTTGTAATAAACTGTAGTCTATACAGATTATTTATGTAAAAACAAAAACCTCCCCATTAGTAGGGAGGTTGTATTTGTAATTTGCTGATGTAAGGATTTTTAACTCGCTACGTTCAGCGGGTTGTATCCTTGGTAAGGCACCTGCTTTTCGTTAAATACTATACCGTAGGTTTCCAGTTCTTCAAGTATGGGGCCGTATACCTCCTTGGTTATAGGCAGTTGTACCCCTGGGGTGTTTATTTGCCCATTTAGTATTTTTAGCGCCGCGATAGCTACTGGTAAGCCTACCGTTTTTGCCATAGCGGTATACGTTTGATCCTGGCCTATGCACACCATAGTACTGTCTATCTGCTCTTTTTTGCCGTTAAGCTCATAGCCAAATTTATGGTACATTACAATCATGTCCTTGTCATCGGGTGCCAGGGTCCACTTATCTGAAAGTATTTTTTCGAGTATTTGCGCAGGCGTAGCGTTATGCAGGCCAATTTTTTTATTGGGGTTAAATACATCCAGCTCCAGTAGTTTTTCCCACAAAATATCGTCCTGGTCTATTTTAAGGATGTGGCGTAATTTCAGTTCCACGCTATCGGTAGGGTGGTATGGTAAAAACGAATTGGTAAACTCGCGGTAGCTCATGGTATCGCTGTTTTCCATAACGTACGTATCATCTGTCATGCCCAGGGTTACAAACATATTCCACGCACGCGAAAATCCAACACGGCGCAGCGTGCCCCTGTATAGTGTGTGTACATCGTCCAGGCCATAAATGCTACGGTATTTAAGCGAATCGCGGTTAGCATAACCTTCAAAACGTCCGTAGCCTTCCACGTCCATAAACTCCGTACGGCGAAACAGCTTGTTGTACGGTATGTATTTGTAGTTGCCTTCGTGTATAAACTTGGCTGCGCCGCCCTGCCCGGCAAGTACTACATTGCGCGGGTTCCATGTAAATTTATAGTTCCACAGGTTGTTGTCGCTTTCGGGAGCTACAAGGCCGCCGCAAAACGATTCAAACAACAGCATTTTTCCACCTTTGGCACGTATCTCATCAATCACCTTCATGGCGCTCATGTGGTCTATGCCGGGATCTAGCCCGCATTCGTTCATAAAAACAAGTCCTGCCTGGCGCACTTTCTCGTCAAGTTCGGCCATTGCGGGGCTTATGTAAGATGCCGTAACCATGTGTTTACGGTAGGTAATACAGTCTTTAGCCACTTCGTAGTGCAGGTGAGCCGGTAGCATGCTTATTACTATATCTGCCTTTTTTATTTCTTCATGGCGCTGCGCTTCGTTAAAAATATCAAAGGCTATAGCACGGGCATTGTGGTGTCCTTTAGTTTTTTGTTTTGCCAGTTCTGCCGAAAGGTCGCCTATGGTAATGTGCAGGTTTTCAGCGTCTGACTTTTCTAAAAGGTAATCTATTAGCGAGGTTGCAGAGCGGCCTGCGCCAATAATAAGGAGGTTTCGCATTGTAAGCTGTTTGTTTGTTCGGGTTTTTTTGCAACACGAAAGTAGTAAATTGTTATATATAATCTTGTGATTTTGTATTGTTAAATGTTGATTAGTGGCTAACTTTACGCCACAAAATTTAAAGAAAATGGATAAAAACATATTGGCTACTGCAGCTTTTTTAGGAATGACAGGTATTTTACTGGGTGCTTTTGGGGCACACGGATTAAAAAAAATCGTGGAACCTGAGTCTGTAGCTTCTTTTGAAACGGGGGTTAGGTACCAAATTTATCATGCACTGTTCCTTTTGTTTATAGGTACAACCACGTTACTTAACGAGGCGGCCAAAAAACAGATTTTTACATTAGTGGTAACAGGAGTGGTACTTTTTTCTGTTTCTATTTATTTTTTAGCCTTAAAAAAATACATTCCGTTTGAAATAAAGAAAATCGGGTTTATTACACCTATTGGAGGATTGTTACTAATAGGGGCGTGGGGGATGCTGTTTTTGAATATAATTAAACAAAAATGACCATTAGCCTATAATTTTTTATCCATGGTTTGATAAAATTCTTATCTTTGGGCATTGATACAACCCAAACATAAACCCAAACTATGGATAACTACGGCCTTTTTACGAAAACGATTTCGCTTGAATCCCTAGGAATTACAGGCGCTACAGTAAGGTATCAGTTGTCTCCGGAGGAGCTTCATAACCTAACGATTGAAAAAGGGCAGGGGGTAGAAACCAGTACTGGTGCCCTGGCCATTAACACAGGAACCTTCACCGGGCGGTCTCCCGAAGACCGTTTTATAGTGAAAGATGCCATTACCGAAGACAAAGTCTGGTGGGGTAAGGTAAACATTCCGTTCAGCCCAGAGAAGTTTGATGCGCTTTACAATAAAGTAATGCAGTACCTATCGGGCAAAGAACTTTTTGTACGCGATGCTTATGTATGTGCCGATCCTAATTACAGGCTTAATGTGAGGGCGGTAAACGAGTTACCATCGGGTAACCTGTTTTGCTACAATATGTTTTTAAGGCCCGATGCCGATGAGCTTGATGATTACTCGCCGGAGTGGCACGTAATCTCTGCGCCGGGTTTTCAGGCAGACCCTGAAACCGATTGCACACGCGGCAAAAACTTTGCTATACTAAACTTTACCAAAAAAATAGCCCTTGTAGGTGGTACAGGTTATACCGGCGAAATGAAAAAGGGTATTTTCTCTGCGCTTAACTTTATACTTCCGGTAGATAAAGATACCTTCCCTATGCACTGTAGTGCTAACGTGGGTAAAGATGGCGATACGGCTATCTTCTTCGGTTTATCGGGTACGGGTAAAACCACGCTTTCGGCAGACCCTGCACGCAGGCTTATAGGCGATGACGAGCACGGATGGACGCACGAAAATACCGTGTTTAACTTTGAAGGCGGATGCTATGCTAAGGTAATTAACCTTACCGAAGAAAATGAGCCGGATATTTACCGTGCCATTAAAAAAGGCGCCCTGCTTGAAAACATTAAATTTAAGCCGGGAACAAACGAGGTAGATTATGAAGATGTAAGCATAACGCCAAACACCCGCGTAAGCTACCCTATTGATTTTATTGATAACATACAGTTTGGCTCTGTGGGCTATAACCCTAAAAATATATTTTTCCTTAGTGCCGACTCATTTGGTATACTGCCTCCTATAAGCAAGCTTACCCCTGGGCAGGCTGCTTATTGGTTTATATCGGGCTACACCGCCAAGGTGGCTGGTACAGAGGAAGGTGTGAAAGAACCACAACCTAATTTCTCAGCTTGTTTTGGCGCGCCGTTTATGCCGCTGCACCCTGCTAATTATGACGATATGCTGATAAACTAAATGCGTGAGGCAGGAGTAAATGTATGGCTTATTAATACCGGCTGGACCGGTGGGCCTTATGGTGTGGGTAGCCGCATGAAACTGCGCTACACCCGCGAAATGATAACCGCTGCCCTTAATGGCGAACTTGATAATGTAGCATTTGTAAAAGAGCCGTTCTTCGGGCTGTCTGTGCCGCAGAGCTGCCCAAATGTTCCTACAGAAGTGCTAAACCCAAGGGATACGTGGGAAAGCAAGGAAGCGTATGATGAAAAAGCGCATGAACTTGCCGATAATTTTAGAAAAAATTTCACTAAATTTGAGGAGTTCTCAAACTACGAAATTATTGCTGGCGGTCCGCTGGCATAATTGTGGATTTTAGAATAGATGTTTTTGGAAAGGGCTGCCCGGGGACGGGCAGCTATTTTTTTTGCCTAATCCCATCTGCGTGTTTACTATAGCGTACTGTATAAACTAAAAAATCCCGCTTTTGGCGGGATTTTTATGTATGTAAGAGTAATGTTATTTTGCCTTATTTGCTTCTGCTATATATTTTTCTAAAGCCATAGTCATGCTCGGGGTTCCCGGAGCGGGTGCCATTATATCTACACGAAGGCCGTGATCCAGCGCTTCTTTTTGTGTTGTAGGGCCAAATACCGCAATGCGCGTATTGTTCTGCTGAAAATCAGGGAAGTTTTTAAACAGCGATTTTATCCCTGTAGGGCTAAAGAAAGCCAGTACATCATAGTACACGTCTTTAAGATCGCTAAGGTCGCTCATTACCGTGCGGTAAAAGGTGCCCGGTGTCCAGTCTACCGTAAGGCTGGTTAGCACCTGCGGCACGTCTTAGTTTAGCTGGTCTGAAGCCGGTATTAAAAACTTCTCGTCTTTGTATTTTTTAATCAGCGGAGAAAGCTCTGCAAACTCCTTTTGGCCTACATAAATTTTTCTTTTTCTATACACTACATACTTTTGCAGGTAAAAGGCAATGGCCTCGCTCTGGCAGAAGTATTTAAGGGTTTCCGGTACTTTGTATCGCATTTCTTCGGCCACACGGAAAAAGTGGTCTACCGAGTTTTTGCTGGTAAGGATTATGGCGGTATAGTTGTTCAGGTCAATTTTCTGAGCCCTCACGTCTTTTGCACTAACACCCTCTACGTGGATAAACGGCCTAAAGTCTATTTTTACTTTCAGCTTGTTCTGAATTTCAAAGTACGGTGAATTTTCTACTTTAGGTTCCGGTTGCGAAACCAAAATTGTTTTCACTTTCATAATATAGTTTATTAACTAGCGATTGGCAAACCAATAATACAGAAAGAAATAGGGTGCTATTTCAAGTGCGCAAAGATACAAAATAAAATAGAAGATTTTGCTGAGTATTAAATTTTGATAAATCCTCAGCGAAATAAGATAAGAAAGTATGCTTGCGGCCACTATAAGACCCAGTAAAATGTACAGTACAAAGGCTTTAGGAGCCAGGTTATAAAACAATATTACGTTTACCGGCAGCAGTAACATGCCTATGTAAGCGCGGTAGGTTACCTTGTGCAGGTTAAACTGCTCATTAAAATCTTCTATGTTAAAGGCTGTGGCTATAATTTTCTCTATAAGGAATTTAGCCAAAATAAAGGTGGCAATCACGGTAAGCAGCTGTATGTAGCTAAGAAATCCACCGTCTGAAAACTTAAAGTATACCAGTATAAACCGCAGCAAGAAGGCGTAAGAAATAACCTGTATGGTAAATAAAGATATGGTAAACCAGCTTTGCAGGTTGCTGCTGTCTTTGTATATTTTTATGTACTTATCAGACCATGCCAGTTTTATAAACTCGCTAAACCTTACCTCAAACACGGCACGGTTTACGGCAATAAGGGAAAAACATAACACAAATAGTATGGTGGCCCAGTCGTGGGCTCCGGTTATACGTTCGTGCAGCGTAAAGTTATCCATTGCGCAAAATTAGTATTTTTTATAAACGTGCCCGTTAATTATCATTTAATTGTTTTTTACCCGTTAATAAATAACTATTTTTGCACAAAATTTTCCCCGGTACATGAACGATGGTATTGTAATAATTCCTACGTATAACGAAATTGAAAACATAGAAGCCATTGTAAGGGCTGTGTTTCAGCTGCCTGTAGCATTCGACCTGCTTGTGGTAGACGACAATTCGCCAGATGGTACCGCGGCAAAAGTGCGCGAGCTGCAAGCCGAATATCCTAACCTTCACATGGATGTGCGCCAGGGTAAGTCAGGGCTTGGTACAGCATACGTGCACGGTTTTAAATGGGCAATCCTGCGTAAATACGACTACATCTTTGAAATGGATGCTGATTTTTCGCACAACCCTGCCGATTTGGTAAAGCTATACCAGGCGTGCCATATCGGGGCCGACCTTTCTATAGGGTCGCGCTACGTAACAGGGGTTAATGTGGTAAACTGGCCCCTGAGCCGCGTACTTATGAGCTACTATGCCAGCAGCTACGTAAGGGCGGTTACCGGAATGACCATAAGAGATGCTACCGCCGGGTTTATATGCTACAAACGAAAGGTGCTGGAGAGCGTAAACCTGGACAGGATAAAGTTTGTGGGGTATGCGTTTCAGATAGAAATGAAGTACCGCGCGTATTGTAACGGGTTTAATATTGTAGAGGTTCCTATAATATTTACAGACCGTACTAAAGGACAAAGTAAAATGAGCTCGGCTATATTTAAAGAGGCCATATTTGGCGTTATAAGATTGCGCTGGAAAAAGATGCTGAACAGACTATAACATTACCAAATGAACAGAACACTGATAAAGAACGCCAGGATTGTAAATGAGGGTACAATTTTTGAAGGCGACCTTTACATTGAAGACAAGATTATAAAGGAGATCGCCGAAAGCATAAGCCCTAAATCACCAGATGTACGGATTATAGACGCTGAAGGCAGTTTTCTTATACCGGGCGCTATAGACGACCAGGTGCACTTCCGCGAGCCGGGGCTTACCCATAAGGGTAACATAGAAACCGAATCGCGCGCGGCAGTAGCCGGTGGTGTAACCTCGTACATAGAGCAGCCAAACACGGTACCAAACGCTGTAACGCAGGAACTGCTGGAACAAAAGTACCAGCGTGCTGCAGAGGTGTCTTATGCTAACTACTCGTTTATGATGGGGGGTACTAACGACAACCTTGACGAGCTGCTTAAAACCAATCCGCGTAACGTAGCTGGTATAAAGCTTTTTCTGGGTTCATCTACCGGTAATATGCTGGTGGACGATGAACAGGTGCTCGAAAAAATATTTAGTAGCACTAGTATGCTTATAGCAGCGCACTGCGAGGATGAGGCTACCATAAGGCATAACCTGGAACAGTTTAAGGCAGAGTACGGCGATGATATCCCTGTAAAATACCACCCTGAAATACGCAGTACAGAGGCGTGTTATATATCTTCATCCCGCGCTATAGAGCTGGCTAAGAAAACCGGTGCAAGGCTACACGTTTTTCACCTGTCTACGGCTAAGGAAACGGAACTTTTTACAAACAAAATTCCGCTTGAGGATAAAAAGATTACTGCCGAAGTATGTGTGCACCACCTGTGGTTTACCGATGCTGATTATGCCACTAAAGGTTCGCTTATAAAGTGGAACCCGGCGGTAAAATCGGAAGCCGACAGAGATGCGCTATGGAAAGCCCTGCTGGATGATCGCATAGATGTAATAGCTACAGACCATGCCCCGCATACACTGGAGGAAAAGAAAAAGCCGTACACGTCTTCGCCAAGCGGAGGGCCACTGGTACAGCACAGTGTGGTAGCCATGTTTGAGGCGTACCATCAAAAGAAAATATCGGTAGAGAAAATTGTAGAAAAAATGTGCCACAATCCGGCAAAATTATTCCGGATAGAAAAGCGCGGTTTTATACGCGAGGGCTATTATGCCGACCTGGTTATTATTAACCCGGGACTGCCGTGGAACGTTAAAAAAGAAAATATACTGTACAAGTGCGGTTGGTCTCCGTTTGAAGGGATTAACTTTAAATCGCGTATTACCCATACATTTGTAAACGGACAGCTTGTATACAATAACTTTAAGGTAAAAGACGTTCGCTGTGGCGAAAGGTTGTTATTTAACCGCGAATAATAAACAGAACAAAACAAAGGTTTGCCATGAAAAAACTCCTGTTGGCCTTAGTGCTGCCTGCGCTGCTGCTTAGTTGCCGTAAAAATGGCGCAGAAAAGCCGGAGCACCTGCTTAGCGAAAAAGTAATGACCGACGTGTTGTACGATATGTCATTACTGCAGGCCATGAAATCGTATAATACGGTTTCTATGGAAGAAAAAGGCATTAACCCGCGTACGTACATTTACAAGAAGTATAAGATTGATAGCCTTACGCTTTCTAAAAACCACCAGTATTACGCATCTGATCTCGAAAAATATGAAAAGATGCTCCACGCGGTGGCTGATAGGATAAGGGCAGAAAAAGACAAAACCCTGCCTGCAAACTCTAAGAAGCAAAACTCGGGCATAGCACCTGAGGTTAAGCAAAACGATCCGCAGAACAGGTTTCAGCAACTAAAATAAGATTTCACTTTATATAAAATAAGCTCCTTAAAGGAGCTTATTTTATTTTTTGCGTGTAGGTTGCAGCAAGCTGTTCTATGTATTGTAATGTATCTGTAAAGGTGTAGTTTAGCGTGGTTTTTATTTTAGTGTTGTCAAAAGGCTCTGTGGTAAAGGCTGTTTGCGCCATGTGTTTTGTAAGCAGTCGCTTTCGCATAAGCAGTTTGCTTAGCAGCCAGTCTACCCGCCATGCCACCGCCATAAGCAATTTAGATGCATATATGGAAGGCCCCTGCTTGTTCATCCCTCTTGCTATGGCATCCAGCATTTCTTTAAAGTTTACATTTTGTGCCACTACGGTAAAGCGTTCGCCGTTAATGTTGCTGCCCATAAGTAGTATCATGGTGTTTACCACATCGGTTACGGTTACTATGCCGCAGTTTCCGTTGGTATAAAAATACTGCCCGCGTTTTACGGCTTTAAAAACAGCACCGCTGCCCTGATCGCCATAACCCGGTCCAAAGATAAGCCCGGGGTTTACAATAACCACATTAAGTCCTTCCTGCCAGGCGCGCCACACTTCCATTTCGGCACCATATTTTGTAATCTGGTAATCACTGTGGTATACTTCGGGGTTCCATTCCGTTTCTTCGGTTATGGTGCTGCCGGGTATCGTAGGGTCGCCCAGGGCTGCAATAGAGCTTACGTGACAAAACTTCTCTACGCCAAATGCCAGTGCGCAGTTTACCATATTAGCGGTACCTTCAATATTTACCTTGCGCAGCAGATCTTCGTCTTTTGGGTCAAACGACACATTTGCAGCGCAGTGATATACGTGTTTAATGCCTGCAAAAGCTTCCTCCAGGCGCGGTATATCATTAATATCTGCGGCTATCCATTCTATTTTTTCAAACAGGGCTGTGGCATTGCTTTGCGCAAAAAGCCGCTGTGTTTTTTCTATATGCTGTTTGTTGCGGTAAGTGGCCCTTACAGGGGTGTTTCCCTGAGCCAGTGTAAGCAGCAGGTGGCCGCCTACTAATCCTGTTCCGCCGGTAACTAGTATCATAGTAACAAATATACAATTTTTACGCTTGCGGCTTGCCGGGCATGCGGTAGTTAACATACATGTTTTGGCAAATAATGCCGAAAAATATTCCTGAAAGTAGAATAGCCTTTGTATTTTTGCAACCGCATTAAAATCACTAATATGAAAAATTTTGTAGCCGAATTACAATGGAGGGGCATGGTGCACGACATTATGCCGGGAACTGAAGAGGAACTGCTTAAAGGTATGACGACTGCGTATATAGGGTTTGACCCTACGTCGGACAGCCTTCACATAGGCAGCCTTGTGCCAATCATCATATTAGTGCATTTGTATCGCAGCGGCCATAAGCCTATTGCCCTTGTAGGTGGTGCCACAGGTATGATAGGCGACCCGTCGGGCAAGTCAGACGAGCGTAACCTGCTTGATGAAGCTACCCTTGAAAAAAATGTAAACGGTATTAAGGCGGTGTTGTCGCGCTTCCTTGATTTTGAATCGAAAGAGGCTAATGCCCCGGTACTGGTAAACAACTACGACTGGATGAAGGAGTTTTCATTCATCAGCTTTGCGCGCGATGTAGGTAAGCGTATTACCGTAAACTACATGATGGCAAAAGACTCGGTTAAAAAGCGCCTTAGCGGCGAAGCAGGTATGGGTATGTCGTTTACAGAGTTTACTTACCAGCTTATACAGGGATACGATTTTTACCACCTGCACAAAACCTACGGTGCTAAGCTACAGCTGGGCGGCAGCGACCAGTGGGGTAACATAACTACGGGTACAGAACTTATCCGCCGCATGAATACCGAAGAAGGTAAAAAAGAGGCGTATGCCATGACGTGCCCGCTTATTACTAAGGCAGATGGCAGCAAATTCGGTAAGTCAGAAGGAGGTAACGTATGGCTTACCGCAGATAAAACATCGCCATATAAGTTTTACCAGTTTTGGGTAAAAACTACCGATGTAGATGCCGAAAAATATATTAAGATATTTACATTTCTTCCGGAAGAGGAAATAAATGCGCTTATAGAGGCACACAGGGAAGCGCCGCACTTAAGGCAGCTGCAAAAGAAACTTGCCGAGGAGGTAACGCGTTTTGTACACGGGCAGGAACAGCTTGATGAGGCCATCCGCCGTAGCGAGTTTGTATTTTCTAAATACAACTATGAGCAGCTTAACGCGCTTAGCGATGATTTCTTTACAGATATTTTTGGTGAGTTCTTTTATGCCGATGTTACTAAAGAGCAGCTGAGTGAGGAGCAGGACCTTGTAGAACTGCTTGCCGATGTTACCAAAATATTCCCATCTCGTGGCGAGGCGCGTAAGGGGATTGCGGCAAATGCGGTAGCGGTTAACAAAGAGAAAATCACGGCTGATTACAAAATCACCGAAAAAGACCTGGTGCTGGGTAAATACATCCTGGTACAGTTCGGGAAAAACAAATCGTTTGTTTTAACGCTAAAATAAAAAAAGAGGCTCCGGCCTCTTTTTTGTTATATACGGTTGTAGTTTTCAGGAGTTACATCACCATAAGGTTGCAGCCCCTTATGTCGCTGTTATCAAAACGGCCCAGTACTTCAAAACTTTGGTTCGAGTATTTTTTACCTAAATCCTGTGTGGCTATAAACGAACACGAATTATAGTTGGCCAGGTCTATTACGTTTACACCGCCGGTTTTGCCGTAGTCTATATAGGTAAGGGCATCTTCCGTATCGCGGATAAGCACATCCATCCACGGGGGGCACTCAAAAATACCATCTCCCAGCGAATATGCCTGCGATAATAGCTCGGTCATGCCATATTCAGAATGGATCTTACTCACGCCAAAGCCGTTGCATAAAATTTCGTGCAGTTCTTCCCGAATCATTTCCCTGCGTTTGCCTTTCATGCCCCCGGTTTCCATAATAATAGTGTTCTTCAGGTTGAAGGATTGTTTTTCTACCAGATCCAGCAATGCGTTGGTAACGCCTATAAGCAGTACGTTTTGGCCTTCGTTATCCAGTGTGGTTAGCTTTGTTATAAGTTCATCATAGTTGCGCAGGTAAAAGCCGCTGTGTGGGTTATTAGAGCCCTCTATAAGGTCGGCCACCATGTAGATGAGCGATGAGCCTTCGCGGTCCAGGTAGGAGGGAAGCAGCGCCAGTACGGCATAGTCTTCTATGTTGCCATAAAACTGCGAAAACGCCATACGGAAGCTCTGCTCGTAATAGCTGAGGTCTGTAACCAGGTGCTTGCTGGTTATGGCTCCGGTAGTTCCGCTACTGGTAAAGGTTTCTTGTACCGGGTCTGTAGTGCTGAGTACGTTATGCGACTTAAAAAACTGTATGGGTAAAAACGGTATGTCTTGTATGCGTTTTACATTTTGCTTATCGCGTTTCAGCAAGTTGCAAAACTCCTGGTACACCGCGTTGTTATCGTACTGATGACGGAATACCTTAAGGGTTATTTTTTCAAACTCCTTTTTAGAGGATATCGTAAATATGTCGGCTGCGCTAACCAATGTGTATTTATTTTTTACAAAGGTAATAAATAAAAAAGCACCGCTTGCGGCGGTGCTTTTAGTATATGGTGTAAAGGCAGCTTATTTTACTACAAGTTTCCTTGTTGCAGATTGTGCACCTTCAGTAATTTTTACAATGTATACACCGGCAGTAAGGTTTACGTTTACTGCACTGTTTACAGTGTTACCGGCAAATACCTGCTTACCAAGTACATCATAAATAGCTACAGCTTTAACGTTGTTGCTGTTAGATGTAATGTTTAGCACGTTACCGTTCATTGGGTTAGGGAACATCCTAAGGCCGTCTATTTCGTTTTGAGCTACGCTTGAAGTATCTGTAATAACATCAGCTACAGCAGTACCTATCCTTAGCTCATCAAAAGTAATGTTAGGTGTTTTTGCTGTATCGTCCTGACGTAGTACAAAACCACCAAGGGTAGTAAATGCAGTAGCAGGTGTAAATGTAAGTGTAGGTGTAGCAGTACCGTTAAATCCGCTAACTGTAGGGTTTATCCATGCATTTATTACGTTGTTTGTAAAGTCATAAGATGCAATTACAAGTACTGTAGAGCCTGCGTTATATAGTGTAGTAGTGTATGCTGTAGTAGTTGCATCGGTACCTGAACCAATACCAATTACAAACTGATCACCTGATTTTTTGTAGAAAAACTTAGTGGTGTAAGATGCAACATCAGTGTTAGATGAAAGGTAACCGGCAAAGTATGTTGCAGTACCATCTGTAGTTACATTTGTTTGGTCTAAATTGATTAGAAATGAGCTATAAACTGTGCCTGAAGTTGTAGATGTAAATGGCGTAACCGCTTCTTTACCTGCACCACCAAAAAGTGCTGCATTACCTGCAGACGGAAGGTTTGCATAAGTTAAGCCTGGGCTTGTTATTATTACATCGTCTCCAGAGTTACCTGTCCACCATTTTTCTGAATTAGTAAGTATACTGGCTTCTGCGTAATCAAATGATTCGCTGTAAGGAAGTGTGTTTACCGGCTTACAGTATACGCCAGTCACTGCAATTGTTTGTGTACAGTCTGCAGAACTTGCAACAGTTACGCTGATGTTAGTATTTTCTGTAATGCCAGAAATTACAATGTTACCGGCAGCTGTTGTAGCAGGATTGTCTCCACCTACAGTACCGGCGGTAGCGCTTACTACATAAGCAGCATTACCTGCGCCTGTAAAAGGAATGGTAGCGGTGTAAGTGTCAGTACCGTAAGTGCTGGCATCACAAGCTGTTGTTGGTGTTTGAAGAGCAAGAGTACAGTTAGCAGATACATTTGCTACTTTAACATCGTCTACCCTGTATTGTGTATTTCCGCTTGCCGCTGTACGTGTAAAGCGTAGGCGTAGGTTAGATGTAGAAGGGATAGCGTTAGTTATAGTAATAAGATTCCATCCTGACGCAGAAGAACGGGTGTATGTTAATGGAGAGTACTGTGTACCATCTGTACTTGTTTCTACAGTAAAACTTGCAGCGGTGTCTATAGTTCCTGATCCTGATTGTAACTGACCAAATGAAAGCACCAGGTTAGCGCCGTTATAGCTTGCTGTGTTTATACCAGATATTTCAAAGGTTTGTTCTGCTCCGAAATAGATAGCTCCAGCTCCTGTAGCTCCAGCGTAGCCGCTTGATTGTACATTACCACGAACAGATGATGTTCCGCTGTATGTTACTGTGGTGTTTTCGTACTGGGTGTAAGCAGTTACAAGTGGGTAAGGGGATGCGTTTCCACCAGGTCCAAAGCCTTCCGTGTAGATCTATTTTGAAGACGAAACATAAAAAAAAAAAAGGAACATTGATAGGATGTAAAGTTTTTTCATGTTCTAATTTGTTATTAATCCAACAACAAAGATAGTAAACAGGAAAAAATATAAAAACAATAAGTGGTAAAATTATGATTAATTTAGCAGGTAAGCCCAGTGTTAATTACTTAACAATGAGCTTCCTTGTTTCTGATGCTTCACCTTCTTTTACTTTTATGATATAAACGCCCGGTGTAAGGTCTGAAATGTTTAGTTCTTTACCCGAAATAGACGCGGCAAGTATGCGCTTGCCCAGTACGTCGAATATTTCGATATCTCTGCTTTGGCCAGACTTAGAAGTAATATACAGCTTACCACCACTTACCGGGTTAGGGTAAATGTTAAGGCCTTCTATCGGTTCCTTTCCGGCAGAAATTCCTGACTTACTTTCCTGTGCCGTTGCAGCCAACGAAAACAGGGTAAACAGGAAAACGGTGATGTAATAGTAGTATTTCTTCATACGCCATAAATCTTGTTGTAAATGTATAAAATTATTTTCAAATACCGTACCAAATTTTGTTATGAAAAAATATTAAAGTTTGCTGATATATTTTAACACTTAAGTTGTGGAATTGTTTATTTTTTGGCTATAGGTAAAACAAAAAGCGCCGGCAATGCCGGCGCTTTTGTAAACATGAAGTAACGTATTACTTTATAAGTTGTGTACCATCTACAACAGACCATGTACCTGAAGTTATAGCAGCTCCTGTAGCAGAGTTGCTTGCAGACCATGAACCTGTAGGCATAGTTACTGTAAACGAAGACGATGCAGCAAGTATGTCGTGAGTGGTGTTTGTAATTTTAATGTTGTTGATTTTAATCCTTCCGGTGTTAACCTGGTCAGTATTAGTGTTAGCGTCTTGTATTTTAAGTGCAGCGCCTTCGTATACAGTAGTACCTTCTGTATAGTTACCGTAACCGTCTACTATAATGTTGCTAAAGTCGCCATTACCTTCTTTTTTAAACTGTATAGCATCTACCTGTACGTCTCCTGCTACTTCCGGAGTAGTACCGGCAGCCCTTTTTAGGGTGATGTTAGTAATTTTAGGGAAGAACGTATTGTTGTTGTTAGAAGATTCGATTTCCATACCGAAGTTACCTTTAACAGTTTGGTAAGCGTACCAGTTGCTGTTGTTTTGGCCTTGCCAGCCATCTTGCCAGTCAAAAGCGTCGTCATAGTTACCGTAAGAGATAAGGTTTGTAGCGCTTACAGTACCACCAAAAAACTCATATCCGTCATCAGCGCCTTTGTAGGCTACCAGGTGATCTAGTACAGTACCTGTACCACAAGAGTAGAATGTAAATGCGTTGTTTTCTTTAGTACCATCGGCAAGTTTAGCACCTGCGTATTCTACGCGTACATAGTGTAGTGCACCACCGTTGTGTGCTGCATTTGTACCACCGTAAGTTTGGTTGTTACCGTCTTCTGAAGTAGCTGTTGTAGCACCAGATGCTGCTTTAATAGGCGCATCACCGTACATGATTATACCACCCCATGCGCCCGGAGTTTTAGAAGCTTCGGTAAATACTACCGGTGCATCGGCAGTACCGTTAATTATAAGTTTACCACCGTTTAGCACTACAAGAGCGTTATCTCCTGTTGATTTATCACAAGTGATTGTAGAACCGGCTTCAAAAGTTACAGTAACACCAGAGGCGATTTTTACAATGCCTGAAAGGGTGTAGTTACCGTAAGCAAATGTTTTGTTAGCTGTAATGTTGCCTGAAATAGAACCTTCAACAGGCTGCGGCGTGTTGTCGTCATCGCTGCTGTTGCATCCTGTAAGTATTGCTCCTGCAAGAACGGCTCCTAAAAGAATTTTTTTCATAAGTTTTGTTGTTTATTTTTTAGTGTAAATAGTTAAATGTTTTTCTAAAAATTTTGATGGTTCAAAAGTAGTTTCGCTATCCCTTAAAACGGTTAGGGGATTGTTATTTGATTATTAAAGTAAAGCCACTAAAGCGTTACGCTAATGTTACCAAGGTAAAGTTTAGTGTAAAACAGAATAGCCGCCCTGTAGAGGCGGCTATTTAATCCGTATAAATTAATTTCCTGATTTTTTAAATATACGAAGTGTTGTTTGCTGTTTGTTAAAACGTGTAGTTAACCCCTACTGAGAAACCTACCCCGCGGCGGAATTCTTTCAGTACATAAGAGTCGGCAAAATATGTAGCCGCTACGTTTTTACCTTCTTCAAAACGCACCTTAGGGTTAAGTAGGTTGTCTGCACTTACTTTAAAATCAAAGTGCTCGTTTACCTGCTCCACACAAGGTCTAGTCGGCTTACCGGCATTTCATAAATGTGGTCCATAGGAAGGCTACCTACACTGTAAATCCTTTTTCCGAATACAGAGTACACAAGCGTAGCGGTGTTTGTCCAGTTTTCTTTAAGGTTAAACTGGTATTTAAGGTCAGAGTTTATAAGCCACTTACTTGCACCCTGTAGCTGACGCTCTTTGTGTGTTTCTATAGATGGAGATACACCGCCGTTACTGTTTACGTATTGGTCTTTTGTTTTTACGTTAGTGTTCATTACAGAGGTGTTAAAGCCCCATGTAAATTTCTTAAGGCTTTCGCTAAAGCGGGAAAGTTCCATGATAAAATCAGCTTCCACACCATAAAGGGTTGCATCGCCGGTGTTAAAGAACGTTGTTATAGGGCCACCGGCATTCGGCTGGTAAGTACGCTCTATGGCGTTGTTTATTTTTTTACCAAAAGCACCTACAGAGAAAGTTTCTGATTTAGATGGGAACCATTCGTACTTAAGATCTGCATTATAGTTGTCGCTGTTTACAAGGTAAGGGTTACCACTTACCGATGTACCGTCGGCATTAATGTAGGTAATGGCAAGCATTTCCATTTGTACCGGCTTAGTGTAGGTTTTACTAAGGGCAAGGCGCAGGTTAGAGTTGTCGTTAAGGCCGTATTTAGCGTTAAGCGATGGCAGTATGTAGCTTTTGTTGAATGTTTTTTTAATGTAAGGGTCGTTAAACGAACCATTTTCACGGTATTTCGTTTCACGGTTTACCTGCTCTGTACGTATACCACCGTTTATTTCCCACTTATCGTTAAACTTAAACAGCACATTAGCGTACCCTGCGTTTATAGATTCAAACAGTTTTGATTTGTACTGCGCGTTAGAGGTTTCCCTGTAGTAAAAGTTAGCCTGGTCAAGGTCTGTATTGTACTGGCTGTCTATGTTGTCTATGTTACTTGTGTAGTAAGCCGGCGCGCCATCGGTACGGAAGGTAGCTGCAAAACGGTAAGACGTTTCCATATCTGACCCAAATCCGTTGTAACCTACAGTAAGCAGGTTTTGCTTGTCTTCGCCTTTACCAAATTTAAGGTTGTATTCGGCCATGCCAGAGTAATACATATTGCTTTTAATATCCAGGTATTGGCGCAGGAAGTTGTTACCTCCGTAAGATCCTATCAGCTGGTTTGTAGCGGGGTCATACGTACCACCAAAGAACTTACGGTCTGGCTGCTGGTACGATGTGCTCGAAAACGATGCGCCACCACGTACGTACTGGTTTTTATCTTCGGTAACAAAGTACTTACCGGTTAGCTGTGCAGTTACATAATCACTCTGATCCAGCTGGTTTGTACGCAGCATGTAGTTAGGGTTTATGGTTTGCGCCTCAAGTATACCGTACTGGTCTTTAATAGAGTTTTCGGTATTTTTCAGGTAAAACACATTAGCGCCCAGGTCTAGCCTTTTTGTTTTGTAGGCAGCACCTATAAGCGCGCTACCGTTAGTTTTGTATTTATACTCGCTTGCGTAAAAGTCGTTATAAAAATACACACCCGTGTTTGGTCCGCCAAAAAGGTTACGATCCGCACCTTTGCGTATGGTGTAGCTATTGTCAAAGTTTAGCGAAACAAGGTATGTAAGCTTAGCGTCGTTTTTAAAGTCGAATTTGCTTGCGTGTAAAAAACCTATGCTACTGTTAAGCGGGCTCTTGTAGCTGTCTACGTTAAATCCGGAAGGGAACGCCGATTTAGACTGTGCCGGTGTAAGTGTTTTTGCCGAAGGCCTTCCTCCAAAAATACCCGGTAGTTGCCTGTCGCTGCCTGCAAGGCCAAAGAAGCCCTGAGCACCATGTGCATCGCTATCCAGTTTAAAGTCGGCCAGGTTGTTGTTTGTAGTATAGCCTACACCTACGCTTACTTTGGTTACATCTTTAGTTCCTTTAGAAGTGGCAATGTTAAACGTACCACCTGCAAAGTCAGCATAAATATTAGGGTTGAATGTTTTAAATACATCTACCACACCTACAATGTCTGTAGGGAAAATATCTAGCGGAAGTACTTTTTTAAACGGGTTGTTAGAGGGTACTGCCAGGTCGTTTACTAAAAGGCTGTTGTAGCGGTCTTCCAGTCCGCGTACAAAAATACCCCTTGAGTCTACTTTAGTAATACCGGTAATTTTAGTAAGGCCTTCCTCCACATCGCCTATACCTTTACGGCTAAGTTCCTGTGCACCTATACTCTGTTTAATTTCTACCGCGTTTTTTTGTTCTAAAAGCAGGGCGGTTTCTTTTTCGCGGTTTACCGTTTTTTCTATCACCACGTCTTGCAGCTGCACGCTGGTACTGCCCAGTTGCTGGTCTACTGTTTTAGTTTCTCCGGCGGCTACGGTTACTTTAACCTCTTTAGATTCGTATCCTAAAAAGGCAAATACTATGGTGTAGGTTCCGGCGTTTACTTTAAGTGTATATACACCGTTCTCGTCTGTGTTGGCTGTGTTAGGGTATCCTTTAACCGTTACGGTTGCAAAGGGAAGGGCTTCGCCACCAAGGTCTTTATCAGTAACTTTACCGGTTACTGTGCCTTTTTCCTGGGCAAATCCCATTACAAAAGTAAGTAGTGTTATTACTAACAGTTTAAGTTTCATTGCGTGTTGTTTAAATTCGGTGCAAAGATGCTGTGAGGCATTAAACCGAATGTTAGAGAATCGTTAGGTTTGGATTTAGTATTTATTATTAAATTGTTAACAGATTAAATTACGGTTAACACTCTTTTATCATTTTTTATTATCTTTACCTTTACCACCGCTAAACATTCATATAGCGTCAAGATGAAGAAGAAAGACATTAAGATTTTGTTAGTCGATGATGAACCGGATATCCTTGAAATTGTGGGATATAACCTGTCTCAGGAAGGCTACCAGATTGTTACGGCGGTTAACGGTAAAGAGGCCGTAGCCAAGGCAAAAAAAGAAATGCCGCACCTGATTATCATCGATGTGATGATGCCCGAAATGGACGGTATGGAGGCAGTAGAAAACATAAGGAAGATACCGGAGCTTGCTAATGTGATTATTACCTTCCTTACGGCCCGTAGCGAGGATTACTCTCAGGTGGCAGGGTTTGATGCCGGCGCAGATGATTACATAGCCAAGCCTATAAAACCGAAATTACTGGTTAGTAAGGTAAAGGCGTTGCTGCGTAGGCTTAAAGAAGACGAAAACAAAGAAGATGTACTTAAAGTGGGTAATATAGAAATTAACCGCGAAGAGTATAAAATAGTAATAGAAGACCGCGAAATTGTGCTTCCGCGCAAGGAGTTTGAACTGTTTTACCTGCTGGCAAGTAAGCCGGGCAAGGTGTTTAAACGCGAAGAAATCCTGGATAAAGTGTGGGGTAACGAGGTTGTGGTAGGAGGCCGTACCATAGACGTGCACATACGCAAGCTGCGCGAAAAAATAGGCGACGAAATATTTAAAACCATAAAAGGAGTAGGCTACAAGCTTGAAATTTAGTGAACATAAAATTTAAAAAGTCATACAGGTTTGCCGTAAAATCGGCCTCGTACATATCGTTATTTTCTGCCGCTATGCTTACAGCATTGCTGTGTTTTATGCATACCGTAAACTGGCTTTTTATTTTTGTTTTTACGTTTTCGCTCTTTGTGTTTGCGTTTTTTGTACTGCAATACCGCGTAGAACATTTTATTTACCGCAGGGTAAAGAAAATTTACGACGATATTTCGCTGCTCGAAGCAAGCCCCATGCGCAGTAAGCCGGTAATGACCGATATGGCTACCCTTACCCGTGAGCTGGAAAAATTTGCGCGCGACAAAAAACTCGAAATAGAAACCCTTAAGGTTCAGGAAGAATACAGGCGGGAGTTTTTAGGTAATGTATCGCACGAGCTAAAAACCCCGCTATTTACCGTTCAGGGCTACCTGCTTACCCTGCTGGACGGCGCCATGAACGACAAAACCCTCCGCAAAAAATACCTGCAACGTGCCGAAAAAGGTGTAGAACGCCTTATATACATAGTGCAGGACCTGGATATGATTAGTAAAATGGAGGTGGGCGACCTAAACCTTAACTATACCCGTTTTAATATTGTAGAGCTGATACAAAATGTTTTTGACCTGCTGGAAATGAAAGCCGACAGCAAAAACATTATACTGATGTTCGACATGAAGTACATAAAGCCTATAATGGTTTATGCAGACCAGGATAAGGTGCAGCAGGTGGTTACTAACCTGGTTATGAATTCCATAAAATATGGTAAAGAAGATGGTACTACCGAAATAAGTATAGAAGACCTTGTAAACAACAAGGTAATTGTACGCGTAAAAGATAACGGCGAAGGTATAGAGCAAAAACACATACCCCGACTTTTTGAGCGCTTTTACCGCGTAGATAAAAGCGGTGCCCGCACCGAAGGCGGCTCAGGCCTTGGGCTTGCCATAGTAAAGCATATTATAGAGGCCCACGACGAAAAAATTTACGTAGAAAGTAACTTCGGGCAGGGGTCAGAGTTTTCATTTACCCTCGAAAAGGCTAAATAAATCCTTCCATTTACCCAGTCCGTTTATATCCCTTAGTCCTTTATACAACGGGGCTTTTTCTAAATCCCTAATCCTGAAACTGTCTTGCTTTGCATACGGGGCCAGTGTGGCTTTTTTTAGCTTGCGGGCCAGGTACTCCTGTTCTGCACTGCCCGGCACTGGGATAAAAAAAGCTTTTTTACACAACTTGGCCAGGTCCATTATATTACTGTAACCTGGGCGACACAGTACCAGCTCGCTGCGGTTTAGTGTTTCTTCCAGCCCGGCACTGTCCATGTAATTGTATGTGGTAATGTTTCCGTTATGGCTTACGTGCTGGCCATCTTGTATAAGCCCGCGTATAACTACCGCAGTACCTTCGTACCCTTGCAGTTCTGCCATAATGCGTTGTTCCAGCTGGGTGCGGTAGGGCTCCGGGCCGCTAAGTAGCACAGCAAGGTCGTACAGGCGGCTCTCGGCGTTTGTTTTGTGCAGGCGGCTTAGCGTACCTATATATTTAAGGTTAGGTATGGTTTCTTCGGTATGCCCCATTTTGCCCGATAGGTTAGGGCTGTCCTTAACATCGGGTACCCAGCATTGGGTAAACTTTTTAAAATATATTCGGTTAATGCGGCTTGCAAGGCCCGATGTATTTCCGCACAGTACATTTACCTGGTGGGTAATAATTACTGCGGGCAGGCCCGGGTGGTAAGCCCCAAGGCGCGTGTCTGATATTATGCCCGAAATATTGTACTGTGCCACAAGCTGGCTTACAGCGCGGCGTTCGCGGCGTATTGCGCTAAACATACGTATTAATTGCGGTACTGATTTGGGGTTTATAAGCGCATCTTTTTTTGTATGCTCTGGCTGATAGTGTGGTAGTTCGGCAGAGGCAAGGTGCGGAAACTCTTTTTGCAACAGGTGTAACGATGCCCCGTTTGATGCAATTATGGGTTCGTATCCGTGGTTTTCCAGCGCTTCTATAATCGGGATGCAGCGTGTGGCGTGCCCTAAGCCAAAATTAAGGGGTGCTACCAATATTTTTTTGCGCGGTTCCAAGTGTGTTATGTTTTTATAAAGAGTTAGTTCCACGCAATCTAAAATTATTTCAATTCTCATATATTTCCCTAATATTACCAAATATTTAAATTTTAACAGTGGGAAGCAAGAATAAACTGAAACGCTTTAAGGAAAACGACACTTTTGGTAACGTACTTCAGCCCTCAAGGGAGGAAGCCGTAGCCGGCGATTTTCCGCTAAAAGGCAAATGGAATGAGGATTTCTTTAAAAATGATAAGCCCATAGTACTGGAACTAGGCTGTGGCAAAGGCGAATATACTGTAGGCCTTGCCGAACGTTTCCCGGAAAACAACTATATAGGTATAGATATTAAAGGTGCCCGCTTTTGGCGTGGTGCCAAAACCGCTGTAGAAAAAGGGCTTACTAACGTGGGGTTCCTTCGTACACAGATAGAACTTATAGAGCACTTTTTTGCCGAGGGTGAAGTAACCGAGATATGGATTACCTTCCCGGATCCTCAGATTAAGTACAAACGCACCAAGCACAGGCTTACCAATACCGAGTTTTTGCAGCGTTATAAAAGGATACTGAAGCCTGATGGTGTGGTAAACCTTAAAACCGACAGCGAGTTTATGCACGGGTATACCCTTGGGCTGTTGCATGGCGAAGGCCACGAGGTTATATATGCAAACCACAACGTGTACCGAAACGAAGGTGCTCCGGAAATGGTAACCGGCATACAAACGTTTTATGAGCAGCAATACCTGGAAATAGGTAAGGCTATTACCTACATAAGGTTTAAAATAAAGTAATAATGATTGGTTATGTAATTCCGGTAGTACTGGGTTTTGTTATTTCTTTTGTAGCTACCGCATTACCGGGATTGCTTAACATGACCGCCGCTAAGGTAAGTCTTAAAGAAGGCCGAAAAAGCGCTAAGATATTTGCCATAGGTGCTGCTACCGTGGTATTTGTACAGGCGTATGTAGCGGTAACCTTTGCCCGGCTTATAAGCCGCAACCCCGAGCTTATAGCCGAGCTGCAGGAGGTGGGCGTGGGTATTTTTGCCATACTTACCATATACTTTTTTTTCTTTGCCAAAAAGAAGGAAAAAAAGAAAAAAGACATGGAGCTAAAAGTACGCAGCAAAACCGGCAACTATCTTATGGGTGCCATGCTTTCTGCATTAAACTTTTTTCCTATACCGTTTTACGTATTTGTTACCGTATCATTCAGCAGGGGCAGGGCGTTTGATTTTTCTGCGCTAAATACCTTTTTGTTTGTAGCAGGCATAGTGCTGGGTGCGTATACGGTATTTTACCTGTATATTGTTTCGTTTAGGAAGTTTCAGCATAAGACCGAATTTTTTATGCGAAACGTACACTATTTCATAGGTTCGGTTACGGGCATTGTAGCCATTATTACCCTTATAAAAATACTGAGAAACCAACACTGATTTACCCTACATTAAACACTATGGCACAGCAAGACGATAATTTTTTTGAAAAAGTATATGCTGTGGCGCGGCTTGTGCCTTACGGGCGCGTTACCAGCTATGGTGCTATTGCTAAATACCTGGGAGCCGCAAGGTCGGCCCGGATGGTAGGCTGGGCCATGAACGGCAGCCATGATAAAGATGTGCCGGCGCACCGTGTAGTAAACCGCGTGGGGCTGCTTACGGGTAAACATCATTTTGAGGGTACTAACCTTATGCAGCAGCTTTTAGAAAGCGAAGGCATAATGGTAAAAGACAACAAGATTGTAGATTTTGAAAAACACTTTTGGGATCCTGCCACAGAGCTTGCCTAAAAAAGCTGCACCTGTACTAACAGGCGCAGCCTTAAAAAAATAAGGTTGAGGAGAAAGTTGTTGGGTGTGTTTTTTTAAAATGATTGAAAATAATATTCGGCTGCTTCCTTAGCATCTTTAAACTCCATTTCATAGAACTGCGATAGCCTTTCCATAATTTTCCGGTTTATTTTATATACCGAATTTATACCTACGCCATTGGTTTGGGCTATTTCGGCGGCGGGTTTGCCATTTTTCAGCGCCTGTAGTATGGCATGCTGTTTTTTGGTAAGTTTTACGTCTGGGGGACTTATGTGTTGTTTTAGCAATTTTGTAAAATCAGCGTGGGCTATACCGTTGATTTTAATTTCGGTAAAAAAGTTGTAGTTGTCGTTTGGTTTCACGGGCGTTACTACAAAAATCATTTCGGTTACCGTATTAGCGCGCGAGTGGCATACCACCGATGTTTTACAGTAATGATCGTTTCCCGGTTTTAGTTTTATGGGCACATTTACACACAGATAAATGCCTTCGGGCAGTGGGCGGTTGTTTACCATAGACAAAAAACCAAAAACGGCGTCTGTAAACTGGCTGCGGAAACAGCTTTTTATGCGGCCTATCAGGTTAGAGAAGTTGTAATCTTCCACACCCGGAAAATTAGCCCTGTTACCTATAAACAGTAAACTGTCATCACGCAGGTTGTAGCTCCAGGTAAGGTAGTCGGGTATGTTCCTGTTTTCGTAGCGATGCGCAAAATGATGTTTTTCGTCATCCCTGTCCGGGACGTGGTGCCGCCTTAAACTGATGTCTTTAAAGCGTGCACCGGTTTTGATGATTTTTTCCTGATGCATTTTGTGTACTGGTTTTAATGGGCAAAAGTGAGGGTAATTTCAGTGCAAATCAGTATTAGTCTGACACTTTTTTTTGTTGATAAACACGCGAGATATTAACTTTATGCACTATTTAGATAATAAATATTTGATAATTATTTAACGTGTTGTGTTTTAGCGAATCAAAACCGAAATCGTTGTCATTAAATTAAATAGCCGCATAGTATACAGAGGTATAGCTATGCGGCACTTTTTAAATAATTACCCGTTGCAGACTGCAACGAAGTAAGCCCCCATAGGTCAGGGTGAAAAAAATATTTTTTTCATAGCCTGCCCCAAAAAATGATGGATTTTACATTAAAACTGAGAGTGATGCAAATCCAATCCAATAGTACAACTGCTTTCCGGGATTAAAGGTTGTACGGTAATACTTGCAAATGTTAAAAAGTGTTAATTAACATAGGTTAGTATTTACAGTTGTTAAAGTGGTTTTAATGATGAAAAACATAAAATGTATGCTCATAAAAAACTTCGGTAAATAAACTTTTCATAGTATCTTTGCAATTTGAAATCAGTCTTAATAAGAGACGATTAGCTTTAAAATTATGAAACTCGACAGAAAAGAAATATTAAAAGCCCTTGAAACCATAACGCTGGCCGGAGAGGGACAAAATATGGTAGAAAGCGGTGCCGTGCGCAACGTGCTTACCTTTGGCGATGAAGCCGTTGTAGACCTTGTACTAACAAACCCTGCCATGCACATACGTAAGCGTGCTGAAGCCGATATTGTAAAAACCATACACGAGCAGGTTTCGCCTGAAGCTAAGGTAAAGGTAAACGTAAGGGTAGAAGCTCCTGAAAAACCCGAAATCAAGGGTAAGCAAATACCGGGCATAAGCAATATTATTGCCGTATCGTCTGGTAAAGGTGGGGTAGGTAAATCTACCATTACCGCTAACCTTGCCGTTACCCTGGCTAAAATGGGCTTTAAGGTAGGTGTGTTAGATGCCGATATTTACGGCCCTTCTATGCCTATAATGTTTGACGTGGAGCGTGCTAAGCCCATATCTGTAATGGTAGACGGAAAGAGCAAAATGAAGCCTATTACCAGCTATGGAGTAGAAATCCTTTCTATAGGCTTTTTTACCACGCCCGAGCAAGCCATTATTTGGCGTGGCCCTATGGCGGGTAAGGCGCTGAACCAAATGATTTTTGATGCCGACTGGGGTGAGCTGGATTTCTTACTGCTAGACTTGCCACCGGGTACGGGAGATATTCATCTTAGCCTTATGCAGGCGCTGCCTATTACGGGTGCCGTAGTAGTAAGTACGCCGCAGGCTGTGGCACTTGCCGATGCTAAGAAAGGTGTAGCTATGTTCCGCCAGGAGGCCATTAACGTGCCGGTACTGGGTATTATAGAAAACATGGCTTACTTTACCCCGGAAGAACTTCCGGAAAATAAATACTATATTTTTGGCAAAGAAGGTGCTAAAAACCTTGCCGAAGACCTGGATGTGCCGTTCCTGGGCCAGGTGCCTATAGTGCAGAGCATTCGCGAAGCCGGTGATTATGGCCGCCCTGCTGCCCTGCAAACCGCTACACCGCTTGAAGCTGCCTTTGAAGAACTGGCGCGTAATGTAGTGCAGGAAACCGTAGACCGTAACGACAGCCTGCCGCCTACCGAAGCGATTAAGATTACTACCATGGCCGGGTGTTCGGCTGTAAAAAAGAAATAATATGACTACAGAAGAAATAAAAATCAATGTGGAAAAAGCGCTGGATGAAATCCGCCCGTTCCTGGAATCAGACGGAGGTAACATAAGCCTTATAGACATTGAAGATGATAAGCACGTAAAGGTGCGCCTTGAGGGTGCCTGTGTGGGGTGCAGCGTAAATCAAATGACCCTGCGCGCCGGTGTGGAAACCACCATTAAAAAGTACGTGCCACAAATAGAAACGGTAGTAAATGTGGCGTAAGCCGCTATAATGATTTTTATCATATTTATTTAAAGCGCTTTTTGGCAATTTTGCCACCAAAATCGTTTTTACCCATTTTTATACGAAATGATTAGTACAGATATACTTATTATAGGTGCAGGGCCCACAGGGCTCTTTGCCGTATTTGAAGCAGGCCTGCTTAAGCTAAAGTGCCATATTATAGATGCACTGCCGCAACCGGGCGGGCAGCTTGCCGAACTGTATCCTAAGAAACCTATTTTCGATATACCGGGGTATCCTTCGGTACTTGCGGGAGATTTGGTTACTAACCTTATGGAGCAAATAAAGCAGTTTCAGCCGGGCTTTACCCTTAACGAACGTGCCGAAACCATAGATAAGCTGGAAGACGGTACTTTTATTGTTACTACTAATAAAGGTACTAAGCATCATGCTAAGGCAGTAGCCATTGCGGGTGGTTTAGGTAGTTTTGAACCCCGTAAACCATTGATTGATGGTATAGCTAACTATGAAGAAAAAGGTGTAGAGTACTTTGTGAAGAATCCTGAGCAGTTTCGCGATAAGCGTATTGTTATAGCCGGCGGAGGCGACTCTGCCCTGGACTGGACGGTTTTCCTTGCCGATGTAGCTGCCGATGTTACACTGGTGCACCGCCGTAATGAGTTTCGTGGCGCGCTGGACAGCGTAGAGAAGGTGCAGGAACTAAAGAAACTTGGCAAAGTAAACCTGGTTACGCCTGCCGAGATTACTAATGTATTAGGTAACGGTAAGGTAGAGGCTGTGGAGCTTGATATTGAAGGCGAAAAATCAATCCTGGAAACGGATTATTTTATACCGCTTTTTGGCCTTACGCCAAAGCTTGGCCCTATTGCCGACTGGGGGCTTGAGATAGAGAAGAATGCCATTAAAGTTAACAACGCACTGGACTATCAGACCAATATAGAGGGCATATATGCCATAGGCGATGTTAATATTTATCCGGGTAAGCTAAAGCTTATATTGTGTGGTTTCCACGAAGCTACCCTTATGTGCCAAAGTGTGTACAACCGTATTAACCCCGGTAAAAAGTATGTGCTTAAATATACCACCGTAAGTGGCGTAGATGGTTTTGACGGTACCCGTAAGGAAGCCGAAAAACAGGTGGTTAAAGCGATAGAGTAGTTTAATTTGTTTCAGGTTTCAGGTTTCAAGTTCTAACTCAGATGTTTTAAGAGTATGAGTGGCTAACTTGAAACCTTAAACCTTAAACCAAAAAATATGAGTGAGATAAAACTTAAAATAACCGACCGCGATGGGGTAACCCATGAGGTGGAAGCGCCTACAGACATGGCCATGAACATTATGGAAGTGGTGCGTGCGTATGAGCTGGCACCCGAGGGTACCATAGGCATTTGCGGTGGTATGGCCATGTGTGCATCATGCCAGTGTTATGTGCTTAACGATGTTTCGTTACCTGAAATGGGGCCCGATGAGGATGCCATGCTCGCCGAAGCCTATAACGTAAAGCCAAACAGCAGGCTGGGTTGCCAGATACCCATAACCGAAGAAATAGACGGGCTGGAAATAGCACTTGCCCCACACGAATAAAAAAATCCCCAAACATTAATGTTTGGGGATTTTTGTTTTTAGGGTAAGCCCTATTTTTATCGTATAAGGCTAAAGTGTCCTTTTATTATACGTCCGTCGGTAAGTTCAATCACGTACCAGTAGTCAGTGCTGGGTAGCGGGTGTCCGTTAAGGGTACCATCCCACCCCTGGCTGGATGATGGAAGCCCTGCAACCAGCTTGCCATATCTGTCGAAAATATAAATATTGCTCTTGTAATAGTTACTTGCCGCAATACCGGGAATGTGCCAATAATCGTTAGCGCCATCGCCGTTAGGGGTAAAAAATTTAGGTATTTGTAATACCCCCACATTTCGTTTTACAATACCACAGCCTTTTGTGTCGTATACGTATATAGTGTGTATGCCGGCAGCTACGTTTTCAAATAGAGGTTCTGCCTGCCACGGGCCGTTTGGCGCATCAAGGCTGTACAGGTAGGTAGTGTCTACCCCGCCGGTAGGCGTAGCGATTATGGTTACCGTGTTGTTCTCGGTAAGGTCTGTTACTTCAATATCGTTTATTGTAGCTACGTTACTTGGTGTAACCGTTATGGTGCGTGTTTTATTACAGCCTGTATTTACGTTTGTTACCGCCACGCTATACACGCCTGGTGTGTTTACGCTAATAAACTGTGTAACGGCCCCGTTAGACCACAGGTAGCGGTACTGGCTGCCCGATATGCCAGCGGTTAGGGTTATGTATTCGCCTGTGTTAAGGCACACAATGCCGCTATCTTGCTGTACAATGTTTGGCAATGTGTATACCTGTAGGTTGATTACTGCTATGGCAAGGCAGGCGTTGTTATTTTCCACGCGCGCGTAAACGGTCTGGTTGTTTGGTACTGTATTAGTAAATAGTACCGGGAGTGCATTTTGTTCTAAAAGCGCATCCTGCTCGCTGGCGTAGTAGGTAACGGTGTTGCCGGCAGTTTCATAGCCTGCATCGGCCAGGTTAAATTGCTTAAAGCCGTCTTCTGCGGTTACTTCATCACATTCCGATAGCGTAATGGGGGCATAGCTGGCTGTAGTAACGGTAAGGTTAAGCGTAAGCAACCTGTAACAGCCCGAAGCTACATTTTCCACCTTTGCAGTTACAGCGTCTGAGTACGCAACAGCATTGGTGTAAGCACCTGTAATTTCATTTATATCCTGCTGTGCGTCTGTTAATGATGGATAATAGCGTACCGCAAAGTTAATGTTACCGCCCGTAAACTGGCTGTCGGCTTGTGTAAGGTTGAATTTGGTAATACCATCTGGCGTTACCTGTGGGTCGCACTGGCTCAGCGATGCCCCTGTTACAACAGGTGGCAGCGCCCTTACGGCAAGGTTTACCGGATACGTGTACACACAGTTGTGTGTTCTGTGCTCTGCCCTAACATACACCGTAGTACCGTTTGCAGCATAGTAATTTGCAGGAAGCGGGTTAATGTTATTATCGGCATCGTTTTGGCTGGCATGCCATGTAACTGAAAAATCGCTGTTTGCGATTACGGTGCCCGATGAAGCACTCAGGTTAAACGTAGTACTTCCATTAGTATCATTACCATCGGTTGTATCATCGCAGGCAGCAATTACCGCTACATTTGCGGCAGGCTTACCCGAAATAATAAGGTTAAATGAACCTAAAGCGTAGCAATCACGGTTTACGTTACTTACAACACCTGTATAAATAACCTGTGGATTTACCGTGTTAGTGTAGTCTGTAGCGTTTAGTGGTGCTGTGTTGTCTATAGCGTCTTGCTGGGTAGCGTAGTAGTATACGGTAAAGTTAGCCGGGTTTTGGCTACCCAATATTTCGTTCGTTTTACCGCTTAAGTTAACCGAAGCTTTTCCATCAGTATCCGTATCGCAAATTACCATATCGGTAGCGGCATTGGCTACGGGTGGTACGGTAATGGTTATGTCTTTGTCAATGGTTTCGGTGCCATCCTGGTGGGTAATCACTGCTATAACCTTATAAGTACCCGGTGCAGCATACGTATGCTGAGGCGTGGTATCTGTAGTAGTAGCAGATCCATCGCCAAAATCCCAAACAACCGATTGTATCTGTTTATTGCTATACAGGCTAAACTTGGTGGGCGACCCAAAACAGGTAAGCTTTGCCTGTATGCTTGCAGAAAATAAAGATGTTATAAACGGCGGTAACCCGAATATTGAAGCACTGCCTGCGGGTAGGGGTACAGCCCCAGCCCTGTACGTACAGGCTAGCCCCAGCGCATCAGGGTTGTTAATAACATCTAATGCTGTACCACCATTAACGGCTTTATAAATTTTACCGTTAGGCCCCAGCTGCAGGGTGGTAGTAGATGAACCATTTGTTAGCCTTACGCCGGTGGTGCTGGCTACAGAAGGGTCTGTAATGGTATACTGCCACAGTTCGCCATCGCCGCTGCCCGGGTTTTCAGACGATACGTACAGGCGGCTTTCGTCTGGCGAAAACTCTAAACCGTAAGGCTTTTGGTCTTGCTGTACTACCGTGGGGTTAGATACCGTACCTGTAGCTTTGTCAAAATTGTACAGGTAAACAGATCCGTTATTGTTGTTGCCACCGGTTACCGTGCCGTTTTGTTGGTGGGCTATGGCAATGTAGTTCCCTTTAGCCGATGCACGCAAACACCCTATAGCATTGCGGCGGTAACCGCTTATAGTAATATTTGGTGCTATTTGTGTAACCACAGGTGTGGTGTTAACGCCTGCTGCCGTAACTTCAAAAGCATAAAACTTATCTATAAACTGGCTTATTACCCAAAATCCGCTGCCGTTACCGTTTTTTACAGCTGTTACTTTTTCTGAGCATTTGTATTTTAACTGGTTAATATCAGCAGGGTCATAGGTAACCAGTTGCACATTGCGCGTGGTAACATCGCCTATGCTGCCGTTAGTGCCTATTACAGATAAATCTACCACAGAGTAATTAAGCCCGTTGTTAAATCCATCATCCTGATCAGGAACACCTCCGTTAGAATCGCTGTAAATCCCGTTAAACTGGTTAGGGTATACATCGGCGTTTTGCTGGTGCGGCTCATCTACGGTAAAAATGTAGTAAATATTAGGGTTGTCTTTTTTAGGCACTATAATGCACGACTGTGTACTACTGGGGTCGCCCAGTAGGCCTGTGCCGCCAAAATAGTTTCCGTTAGGCATTATAATGTGGTTGCGGTCCCATACGGTACGGCCGTCGCTGTAGAACAGCAGATTTCCGTCTGCATCGCTTATAGAACTGCAACCCTCATTGGTTTGGGTCTGTCCGCCATCAAGCGGACTTACAGAGCCGTCATCGTTAAATTTTATACCGGCATTTATACCAAAATACCAGTTGTTAGCTTCCTTTTGGGCATACATGCCTAAGGTAGTTATAAGGAGCAGAAAGGTGACTTTTAATCTCAAAATTAAAAAATTAAAACCTTCAAAAATAACACATTTCCCCTACAAAAAGTTGGTTTTAACACACTTATTTTTTACCTCTCTAATCCGTATTTTCACCTCTTTTTTAAAAATCTTATTTTATATACTGCCTACTTTTGTTTAATTTTAATAAATCATGCCAAAGCACCTGCAAAAATACATTGTGCACATTACGGGAAGCCTCCTGTTTCTTAGTATTCCGGTACTGTCTTCACCGGATCTTACCAATGCGCACACCCACCTGTTTGACATAGCACCGTTCAGGCAGAGTTTTTTTCAGTACGTACTTTTGTTAGTTTTTTTTTATGTAAATTATTTTTACCTGATACCTCATTTTTATTTCAGGAAGCGGTATTTCTTGTTTGGCCTTGGGCTTGCCGTGTGCTTCGCGGTAATTTCATTTCTGCCGGATTATGTTTTTCCGTGGAACAGGCAAATGATGTATCCGCCGGGAGGTTTTAGCACCAGTATGCCAAACGGCATGCCTGCGCCGCAAAGTGGCAATACCATGGCATTTAGCCACCGCCACAGGCCTTTGTTTTTTGGTGCAGGGTTATGGCAGTTTTTGCTGGTGTCTTCCCTGTCGTTTTTGGTGCGTGTAAACCAGCGCTTGTCTTCTATGAAAAGCGAAAAGCTAAAAACTGAAGTGAGTTACCTTAAAGCCCAGATAAATCCACACTTTTTATTTAATACCCTTAACAGCCTGTATGCGCTTACCCTTGAAAAAAGCGATGCCGCGCCAAATGCCATACTAAAACTATCAGGGATGATGCGCTACGTGGTTACCGAAAGCAGCCGCGAACGCGTAGCACTGCAAAGCGAACTGGATTATATACAGAATTATATTAGCTTGCAGCGCCTGCGTATGGATGAGGCTACTGCATTTACTTATACGATAAGCGGCCCTGTGGCGGGCAGGCACATATCGCCGCTTATATTAATTCCGTTTATAGAGAATGCCTTTAAGTACGGGCTAAACCCCGAAAAGGAGTCGGCAATACACATTGCCATTTCTATTGAAGCAGACCAGCTCACTATGGTAGTGCGAAACAATAAGGTTATTGCCACGCTGCCCCCGGAAGAAGTAAGTGGCAGGGGAGTAGAAAACACCCGGCTAAGGCTAGAGTATCTTTACCCGGAAAGGCACAGCCTTAGTATAAATGAAACCGAAGATATATTTGAAGTTAAACTTATAATACTGCTCGTATGATTAAAGCCATTGCTATAGATGATGAGCCTCTTGCCCTTAAAGTAATAAGCCATTTTTGTGCTCAGGTAGATTACATAGAGCTTTGTAAAACCTTTACCAAAACAGACGAAGCGCTGGCATACCTGGAAAACAATGAGGTAGACCTGCTATTCCTGGATATACAGATGCCGGGCAAAAACGGGCTTGACTTTTACAAGATGCTGAAGCCCGAAACTATGGTGATTTTTACCACCGCCTACAGTGAGTATGCTGTAGAGGGCTTTAATGTAAATGCAGTAGATTACCTGCTGAAGCCTTTTTCGGCAGAACGATTTATTGCTGCTACAGATAAGGCGAGTAAAGAATACCGGGTACGCCGCGAACAGAAAACTACAGACAATTACCTGATGCTCCGCGCTGATTATAAACTTCATCGTATAGGTTTTGAAGACATACTGCTTATAGAAGGCTTAGATGATTACATAAGGGTGCACCTTAAAGGTAAAGCGCCTATTACGGCACGCCTGAGCATGAAGGCAATTTTAGAGCGGTTGCCACAACCAGAGTTTTTACGGGTACACCGGTCTTATATTATACCTATGAATAAAGTAAAGAGCCTGTACAACAAAACCATCCAGATTGAGGATTTTGTTATCCCGGTAGGGGATACGTATAAGGATACAGTAGCTAAATATTTTTAGTTTACCGCTGTTTACACACCATACACCGCAGCGTTTGATTTGTTATAAAAAAATGTAATATGTTTGATTTTTGTTAAATTTAACATTTATATCTAACTGGTATTCAGGTTAAATATGTATTATTGCATCCCTTTTTTAAAATATAATATAAGCACTATCTAAACATGAAAAATTTTACCACAAAATACGCCCTTACTGCCCTGTTTCTTATAGGGGCTGCCCTGGGTACTCAGGCACAGGAGTTGCCTAAGGTGTTTGGCCGTACCGTAAAGAGTGTTAACCCCGTAAACGGGAAAATCCGTTGTGCCTCTGCCGAATATGAGCAGTACCTTCAGGAAAACGACCCTAAGCGTGCCACCCGAGATGAGTTTGAAGCATGGCTGGCACCGCTGGTAGAAAAAGAAAGAGAAAAACGCCTAGCAAGCAGGGGAACTACATCTGTTAAGGCAGTGGTTAGCATTCCTGTAGTAGTACACGTAATACACAACGGCGACGCTGTGGGGTCTAACGAAAATATAGCAGATGCACAGGTGTTGTCTCAAATCACGGTGCTTAACCAGGATTTCAGGCGTATGGTAAATACCCCGGGGTATAATACTAATGCGGTGGGTGCCGATATAGAAATAGAGTTTTGTATGGCGCAAACTGATCCTAGCGGTAACGCTACTACCGGTATACACCGTGTAAATTTAAACCGCACCAGCTGGGCAGATGAAACGGTTATAGACTCAAGTGTTAAGCCTTCTACAAGTTGGGATCCTACCCGTTACTTTAATATCTGGGTAGTAAACTTTGGCAGTAGCTCAGACCTTTTAGGATACGCGCAGTTTCCAAGTACATCGGGCCTTGGAGGACTTTCTTCTAACGAAGGCGCTGCAAATACAGATGGTGTTGTAATAGGCTACCAGTATTTTGGTTCGTATGATATTTACCCTAACGGTACGTACGATTCTCAGCAAACGTATATGTATGGCCGTACCGCTACACACGAAATAGGCCACTGTTTCGGCCTGCTGCACGTGTGTGGTGATGATTTTACCTGTACGGTAAACACGTCAGACTCTGTAAAAGACTACTGCCCTGATACGCCTGCTACAAATGATTATAACTACGGCTGTACTCCTACAGACTCTTGTACTTCACGTCCAGGGTCAGATATGATAGAGAACTATATGGATTATACCGATGACCAGTGTATGAATATATTTACCCTAAACCAAAAAGACCGTATTAATGCGGTTATGAATAACTCTATACGCAGGGTGTCATTAAAAACATCTACAACCTGCCAGGCGCCATCGGCATCAAGGGCAAGTGATTTACTAAACAGCATTAACCTGTATCCTAACCCTGCTTCGTCTGTGCTAAACATTGCTGTACAGGGCAGTGAGCTTCCGGATGCTGTTACCGTATACAACAGCCTTGGCCAAACCATGTACAGTGGTAAAGTAAGCAGCGCGGCTAACCTATCGGTAAACGTAGCGTCTTATGCTGCCGGTACGTACTTTGTACGCATAGACAAGGGCGACCAAACCCAAACGTTTAAATTCGTTAAAAACTAAACTATACATACCGGTTCTTGGGAACTAAAAAGCGGGAAGATTGCTTCCCGCTTTTTTTATATTTCTATGTTAACGGTAAAGCCTTCATAAGACCTTACGTTTAGCACGGTGCCGTCTTCAAAAATAAGGTATTGCCCTTTTATGCCTACTAGCGTACCGCTGTATCTTGGGGTATTGCTAAGGTTAAGGCTGTTTATTTTTGCAGGATAGTGCAGTACAGGGTAATCAAGGGTGTACAAAACCTCCGGAGTGGTATCAAAAAACGGAGCCGCTTCATCGGGCAGCAGCGCTTTTGTTTCGTGGCGTTTTGCCAGCAGGTCAAACGGGGTAATGTTATTCATCAGCATTTTTTTCCAGTTTATTTTATCTGAAAAATACTGCTTCAGCGCCACTTCGGTAATACCGGCCAGGTAACGGTTAGGTACTTCTATGAGTGGTGTGGCACAGCTGGCGCCCTGGTCTATCCATCTGGTGGGTACCTGTGTTTTGCGTGTAACGCCCACCTTCATGTCGCTGCTGGCGGCAAGGTACACCACGTGGGGCTGTAATTGTACGCGGCTTTCGTAATCCAGGTCGCGGTCGGCTATGCCTAGGTGTGCGGTGCTTAGCTCCGGGCGCATAATCCAGTCGCCGGCTTCGGGCCTGCTGTAAAAGCAGTCGTAGCAAAAGCCCTGGCGCCATATTTTTTTTGATTTGCCGCAGCTAAGGCATTGGTAGCCTGTAACGTTTATAGAAAAGGGCTGGCCCAGTAGCTGGTTCATGTGTATAAAACCATCGTTAAAAACCAGGTAATACTGAATCGGTTTGCCCGGTTCGGTTTGCATTTTTGTAAGTACGCCTTGGTATTGCATGTAAAAAATCACTATTTTTAGGGCAATAAAGATATAAAATATGGCCTTGCCAATTATCAATTCTATTGCTTCGTGGATTCTTAAAAAACGTATTCACGACATGGAGTTGTTCCTTAAGTACCCTAACGAGGTACAGGAAGAACTGCTGTTACAACTTGTAACCACTGCAAAAGACACACTTACAGGAATAAAATATGATTTTTCATCGGTTATTAACTACCGCACCTTTGCAGAAAGGGTGCCCGTAAGTACCTATGAAGATTTAGAACCTCTTATAGAGCGCACGCGCTGTGGGGAGCAAAACGTGTTTTGGCCAACACAGATAAAATGGTTTGCCAAAAGTAGTGGAACCACTAATGCCAAGAGCAAATTTATACCTGTAAGCCCCGAAGCGCTGGAAGACTGCCACTATAAAGCAGGTAAAGATATGCTGTGCCTGTATCTTAACAATAACGAAGAATCTCAGCTATTCACCGGCAAAAGCCTGCGTTTGGGCGGTAGTAAGCAGTTATATGAAGATAACAACAGTATCTTTGGCGACCTGTCGGCTATACTTATAGACAATATGCCTTTCTGGGCTGAGTTTAGCAGTACGCCAAGTAACAAGGTGTCGCTTATGGGCGAATGGGAAACCAAGCTCGCTGCGATTGTAGAGGAAACGGTTAATGAAAATGTAACCAGCTTTGCCGGGGTACCCAGCTGGATGATGGTGCTTATGAACCGTGTGCTTGAAACCACCGGAAAGCAAAACCTGCTGGAGGTGTGGCCTAACCTGGAAGTGTACTTTCATGGAGGGGTAAGTTTTGAGCCCTACCGCACGCAGTATCGTAACCTTGTGCCAAACGACAGCTTTAAGTATTACGAAATATACAATGCCTCAGAAGGGTTCTTTGCTATACAAGACAGTAATTACAGCAAGGATTTATTGCTAATGCTGGATTACGGCATCTTCTACGAGTTTATCCCTATGGATACGTACGGTACCGACAGGCAGCGTGTAATTCCGCTGAGTGAGGTTGAGGAAGGTAAAAACTACGCTGTGGTCATTACTACTAATGCCGGTTTGTGGCGTTACCAGGTGGGCGATACCGTAAGGTTTACCAGCCTGTACCCGCATCGTATACGCGTTACGGGGCGTACCAAGCACCACATTAACGTGTTTGGCGAGGAGCTTATGGTAGAGAACACCGATAAGGCACTGGCAAAAGCCTGCGAGGAAACCGGTGCCGAAGTGCTCGATTATACCGTAGCGCCTGTGTTTATGGAGGGCAAGGAAAAAGGTGCCCACGAGTGGATTGTAGAGTTTAAGAAGCATCCGGCAGATGTAGAAGCGTTTAGGGAGCGGCTTGATTTAGCGTTGCAAACCGTAAACAGCGATTACGAAGCCAAGCGATATAATAACATGACCCTTAATAAGCTGGTGCTGAATATAGCCCGGGAACGGCTGTTTTACGACTGGCTTAAGGAACGCGATAAGCTAGGAGGCCAGCACAAAATACCGCGTCTTAGTAACGAAAGGGCGTATTTAGAGCAACTGCTTGCCCTGCAGGTAGAAGATGGGAGCGTGGCCTAACTTTAACACAGCTCCAAAAATATTTGGCCTGTAGTTTGCTTACTTTTGTAGCATAAAACTTTTGTTATGAAGAAGATACAAATGCCGGCTAAAAAGTTTATAATGATTTGTGGTGCTACGCTGCTGCTGTTTTCGGCGTGCAGCCCGGTACACCGCTACGGTTGTAACAGGCGTTGCCGTATATCGCTGTCTGCAGTAATACCCCAAAATGGGGTGCATGCGCAGCATGTGTATACTAATGGATAAAAAACTGTTTTTCAGGATTATATTTACTAACTTTATTGTATGAAGGTAAAATACCACGGACTTACCGAAGAATTTGACCAAAAGCGGCTGAAGGCGCTGCGGCAGTATGATATACTGGATACGTTTCCGGAGCAGGATTATGATGACATGACCCGGCTTGCGGCTATCATTTGCGATACGCCTATTGCCCTGGTTAGCCTGATAGACAAAGACCGCCAGTGGTTTAAATCCAGGCATGGTTTAGGTGCCGAAGAAACGCACAGGCAACATTCGTTCTGCTCGCATGCTATAATTTCGCCCGATGAGCCTTTTATAATAGAAGATTCGCGCCTGGACGACAGGTTTAAGGATAACCCTTTGGTTACCGGTGCGCCAGATGTTATTTTTTATGCCGGCATACCGCTAAAAAGTCATGACGGGTATGGTATAGGTTCGTTTTGTGTTATAGATAATGTACCCCGTAAACTTAATGACAAGCAAATGGAGGCGCTTAAAATACTGGCAAGGCAGGTAACCAACCTGCTTGAAATGCGCAGGGCTAAAGCCGAAATGGATATTAAAGCCGAATTGCTGGAATTAAAAACAAAGAAACTAGAGGAAACTGTAGCTAAAAAAGTAGCGGAAGCGCTAAAAAAGCAACAGGGTTAATGGGTATATGAAAGAGCTGCATCAGGCAGCTTTTTTTTGCATAAAAAGATTAATAAAGCCTAAATCGGCTAATAAAGAGTAGTTTACAAGAGTGGAGAACTCTATCGGTAACGATTTAGTAATGGTGCTTACTGCACTTGCTTTCACTTGATTACCTTGTAAATCATTAATGCAAATGTAATAAAAAATGGGTAGAGTACATTAGTGCTTTACCCATTTTTTCGCCCTTTCCTTTCTACTGAAATATCAATAAAATCTCCCCACTGGGGGTATTCTGTGATATTGGTTTCAATATTATTCCCAAATTTTGGCATATCAACAATAGATGCAGCTCCGAAACAAATTGTGAGAACTTCTAAACGACTATGCTATGGAAATCGTGTTGAATAAGATATTAGCGCAAATTCATCATCAGGAAGATAAATTTTCTTCTCAAAAGATGCCAACGGCGGAAGAGGCTTATCAAATGACCCTGTTCCTAAAGGAAATGTTGTTCAATATAAAAGCCCAAGTCGTACAGGATGGATTTACAAATGAACAGCAAGAAATTGACTTTTTCAAGAACATTAAACCACAAATCTTAGGGAAGCTCATTTACTATAATAAAGTCTTCCGCATCGAAACTACCTGCCCTGTGAGCAATGGCAAAATACACCAAAGCTATTATGAGAACCTATTAAAAACCCTCAAATTACAATATAAAGAAACTATTTGCAATGAGGATTTTTACAGATACTACCGTGCAGGCAGAATAGACCGTGACCATAGTTATTTCAGGCTCGGACAAATCAATTACCACGATGGATTAAAGAGTGGTGTATTTGAAATTGACCTTAGCTTTTCAACATATTTTGATAACAAAATAGCCCACATTATAGCGAATGAATTACTTTATACTTATATGCTTACTAAAATCAGCCCCGAAGAAAATCCAGATTTGATTTTATTAAATGGAGAAGCAAACAAGGATATTTCGTGGACAAATTCTCAAAATGCACTTATCGAACTGATATATGCTCTTTATGCTTCTAATTCCATTGCACACGGAAAAATCGGCATCCGAAAATTAGCTTTGATTTTTCAAGTGCTATTCCGAACTCCCTTAAACGATATACATCACTCTTTCCACCGAATGAAAACAAGGGCAGGTTCCCGAACGGCATTTTTAGACCAGCTCAAAATATCCCTCGAAGAATATATGGATAAAGACCTTTAGCTACATTAAAAAACGGTATGTCCAGAGCAGTACACAAAATGTACTGCTTTTTCTTTGCCCATATCTGCCAATTGGCAAATGCTCTCAAAACTTCATTACAAAATATCCAAAATCCCCTAAAATCCTTATTAAACAAGGGTTTTCACTAATTGTAAAAATTTTCAAAAAACCGCCAAACCAATTGGCAAGGCTTGGCAGACAAACACTGCCACCTTTCACAATTTTGCATAGCGAACTTTAAAAAGCTGTGCAATGAAAATAATAACCATTGAAGAAGAAGCGTGGCAACAGCTAAACAGCCGTATCAATGCCATTGCCGACTACCTGAAAAGATTGGATGATAGAAGCTATGATGACCTGTGGGTCAATAACCACGAGGTATGCCAATACCTGCATATCAGCGAAAAGACCTTATGGCGCATGCGCACCAAAGGCGAGATTGCTTATTCAAAAATCTACGGTCAGTATTTCTACACCATAGGAGCAATTAAGGATATGCTCAATGCCAATGCCATACAGAGCAGTGATGAATTTGTGCAGGAGCTTATGGCAAAAGGCAAAAGCTATATCGAAAAAGGCAGAAAGCTAAAGGCAGACAAAAAATAGGTATGAACCCTTAAAGTATATTCCTATGAATATTGACAGAATGGAATTTTTGGCGTGGATGGAACGCTTAATGGGTCGCCTTGATATACTGGGCGATAATATAGACGAGTTGCAAAAGAAACGCAACAGTATAGATGGCGAGGAACTGCTCGATAATCAGGATTTGCTTCAAATGCTGAAAATAAGCAACCGCTCTCTGCAACGGTATCGCTCCATTGGCAAACTACCTTATTATACGATAAGTGGAAAATTGTATTACAAGCTATCTGATGTACATCAGTTCATAAGAGAGAGTTTTAACCCTCCCTCAAAATGAACGCCAATGAAAGACAAAGGCTGCCTTTGAGTGCCAAATTGAGCAATACAGCCAACGCTTCATTTACATTCGGCAGTGAATTTTTAAAACTTTCAAAATATGAGCGAAGAAATCACAAACAAACAGGAAATGCCCGAACAATTATCGGACATATTATTGGTGCTGGATAAAGAAAAAATGAAAATCCAAGCCGTAAAGAGTATTGACGAGAACGGAAA
>JAAXJD010000089.1 GCA_012270005.1 Flavobacterium sp.
ACCTGACAGGAAAGGATCCAACAGATAGGTAATGCTAATGAAAGCTATGCTAACTTTATTGTTTTTATGGCCAGCATACACAGTAACGACCCTTACTTTAAATACTCCGGCTACAGCTTTGCCCTGCGTTACTGCCTGGCAAACATAGCCAAGTTTGACGAAGGGCTTGCCAAAAAAATGGCTAAAAAGGTAAACAAAGGCATCCGGAAAAACTTTAAGGAAAGTAAAGATTTCAATGCAAAATATGAGTCGTTTGTAGAAAATATTTTTGAGGACATAACTGATAATTACCTAACAATGAACGAACATAAACACGGGCTTGAACCCTACAGCAAGTTTACAGGGCTTATGATTAATTACTACAAAGAAAATGAATTGTAACCCGTACTGTAACATTTTACATTCGGCATATACCTATAGCATATGAGTACAACGGGGGAAAAGGAATTTGTAAAGCAGCTTCAGGAACACCAAAACCTGATACATAAAATCTGCAGGCTCTACACAAACGATGAAGATGCCCACAAAGACCTGTTTCAGGAAATTACCATACAGCTCTGGAAAGCATACCCGCAATTTAGGGGCGACTCTAAATTTACTACCTGGGCGTACCGCGTGGCACTTAATACGGCCATAACCCTGTACCGCAAAAAGGGGCGTACCATAAATACCATAGAATTTGACAGTAACCTGCACAAGGTAAGACAGGACGAATACAACTACGAGGAAGAGGAACACATAAAACAGCTTTATAAGGCCGTACACCAGCTAAATGATATAGAAAAGGCGCTGGTATTTATGTACCTAGAAGACAAAGATTATACAGAAATTGCCGATACGCTGGGAATAAGCGAGGTAAATGCAAGAGTGAAGATGAACAGGATTAAAGGCAAACTGAAAAAACTATTAAACCCCTAAAAAATAATGGACGAACTGGATAAACTAAAAAGCCACTGGCAGAAAAATGACGAGGCGTTCCCTAAAATGTCTGAGGGGGATATCTATGCCATGCTGCACAAACGATCTTCATCGGCTGTAAAGTGGATACTGATTATAAGCATCCTGGAATTTGTGTTTTGGGGAGGCTGTAGTCTTTTAAGTATCTTTATGGATTCTTCTCACGAAGAAATGCCGCAACTATTACAGGTATTGGACTATGTAACCTATATAGTTCTAATAACATTTATTATATTTTTCTATGTTAACTACAGCAAAATTTCGGCAGAGAAACCCGTTAAGGAATTGCTGGATAATATAGTGTATACAAGGCGCATTGTTACAGTATATATAGGTTATGTAATTGGTGTAATATCATTTACACTAGTATATACCCTATATCAGGAAATAGGAAAATCTGGTCAGGAAGAAGCTATATTTTTGTATGTGATTATAGGTGTAGCCCTGCTAATGATGGGTATACTAATATTACTATATAACCTACTATACGGCAGGCTTGTACGTAAGCTCAACAAAAACTATAAAGAACTTAAAAAAATATCAGGGCAATGAAAAAAATCTTCTTAACCGTACTTTCATTATGTGTATTTGTTGGCTACAGCCAAAAGACCGAAAACGCCCTGCTATGGAAAATCACCGGAAAGGGTATGAAACAACCCTCTTACCTTTTTGGTACCATGCACCTGCTGTGCGATGCAGATCTTAGCCCGGCTGTAAAAACAGCTATGGACAACACCAAGCAGCTGTATTTAGAAATAAATATGGAAGACCCGGCGCTTCAGGCAAAAATGATGCAGGGAATGATGATGAAAAACGGACAGAAGATGAGCAAAATAGCTTCTGCTGAAGACTTTAAACTGGTTAGTGATTTCCTTAACGATAACCTGGGTATGCCGGCAGCTTTGCTGGATAGCTTTAAGCCCGCGCTTGTAGCTACACTGCTTATGCCTAAGTTTTTAGGCTGCGCTCCACAAAGCGTGGAGCAGGAACTTATGGAAATTACCAAACAGCAAAATGAAAAAATACACGGGCTGGAAACCATAGAAAAACAGTTGGCTTTATTTGATGCCATACCCTATGAGGAGCAAATGGCAGAACTTGTAAAAATGGCTAAAGAGGGCGTGGAAAAACAAACCGCTGAGGCTAAAAAGATGGAAACCCTGTACAAAAACCAGGACCTGCAAGGGCTTGCCGCGCTAATGACCGAAGAGGAAAATAAAATGTATGGCGGCCATGCCGATATAATGCTTACCGAACGTAACCAAAGCTGGATAGCCGGTATAGAGGCTGCGGCTAAAGAAACCCCTACCCTTTTTGCGGTAGGTGCAGCACACCTTGGCGGCGAAACCGGTGTTATAAACCTGCTCCGAAAAAAAGGGTATAAGGTAGAGGCGGTTAAATAGAATAAACGCATCTGCATATTCCATCAAAATCATCAATCAAAAATCAATCAAAAAACGTAATGAAATCCCTTTTAACCTGCCTTGTACTACTGGGCGTTACTGCCGTATACGCACAGGACGACACCACTAAACAAACCGAAAAAGACTCGGTAGCCATAAAAAACGACCTTAACGAAGTTGTTGTAGAAAAGAAAAAACAGGCGGTGGAGCGCAAAGCAGACCGTACGGTATTCGACTTTTCTGAGCAGGCATATCTTAATTCGGGTTCCCTTATGGAGGGTCTTAAAAAGCTGCCGGGGCTTATCATTTCAGATGTTGCCGGGATGATGTATCAGGGGAAACAGCTACAGGTTTACATGGACGGCCGCCCGCTTAATATTTACTCTAACGAGCTTACTTCTTACCTGGAAGGTTTACCGGCTAACTCGGTTGAAAAAGTAGAGGTTATTACTAATCCCGGTGCCGAATTTCCGGCTACATCGGGTGGTGCGATAATAAATATCGTTACGTCTAAAAAAAATAAAAAATACCTTACCGCCACGTATTCTAACGGGTACAGCTATACTAAATACACCACCGGAAGGCACCATTTTAACAACAGCCTTACCGTAAGCGCGGCTAATAAACTTTTTAGCTGGCAGATACAGGGAGGCCAAAGCTATACCGAAAATTACCGTCGTAACAGTTTTGTAAATGGCAACGTAGTACTGAGTAATAACCTGTCAGACAGGGTTAATAGATACTACTACCTAAAAACCGGGCTTAAGTTTGATTTTAAGGCCGACAGGCTGCTGGTTAACTATGACGTTAACAACAGTGGTAACGACGCCTACATTGCCGCTAACGGCGAAGGGTTTGTATCTGACGATAAAAGCAAATCGAAATGGAACTACCAGGATGTAATGCTTACCTACCAGAAACGTTTTTCGGATGTAAGTAAAAAACTGGATTTCAGGTTTAACTTTAATAACAGTAAAAACAACTTCGACCAAATTTCGCGTTTATCAGGGCTTAATGTGCTGGGTAACGATAACAACCAGAACTTTTACCAGTTTAAAACCGATTATACACAAGATGTTTCATTTTTAGATAAAACAAAAATCAGTGCCGGTATACTGGGAGACCTGCTCGACTTTGAGGCGATGAACTTTGGCGTAAGAAACCTGGATTACAGAAGGACTTCGGCTGCAGCCTATGCAGAGGGTCAGTTTACCTACAAAAAGTTTGACTTTATAGCCGGTGGGCGTTTAGAATCCTATAATGTGGAGGGGCATACAAACACAGGTGAGCGGCTGCAGTTTCATAAAACACGGGTTTTCCCTAATGCTACCGTGCAGTATAACATTATAGAAAACGTATATGCCAAGGCAAACTACAACAACAAAATAAGCCTGCCCGATACCAGCGCGCTAAATCCTAACAACACCAATTACCAAAACCCTAATGTGGCAACCTTTGGTAACCCAAATCTTGAGCCTACATTTTTCCATAATTATGAATTGGAGCTTAATGCGTTTCAGTACTTTAATATAGGGTATAGCCTTACCGATGCTAAGAACCAGATCATAAACCGTATTGTAACTACAGAAAACGGCGCGGCAAGCATAACCCAAAACGTACCAAGCATTACTATACGCAATTTTAACTTTGGCATACCGCTGCCGTACATGCTGTTTACAGAAGGTTTAAAGAAAACGCTGGAGCTTGATTTTAACCCCGATGAGATTAACTTTATGTACCTATATGCCGGTAACCAAAAGCATAACATACCTGGATTAGATACTAAAAGTATATGGAGTTATAACATAATGTCTCAGATATTGCTGCCGGGCAAGGTTAAATTTACCACAAACTACAACACCTCTAACCGGGGTGGTAATTATTACTACTATGTGGCAAAATCGCCATTTAGCCAGCAGCTCGACATTACGTTTTCTAAAAAGTTTTTATCTGATAACCTGTCAGTATCGTTATACGCAAACGACATACTGAATACCAATAAGCAAAACCTAAGCATGGCAGGTACTAACTTAACGTATAGCAGCAAGTACGATACAAGGCGCATAGGATTTTCGCTGAGTTATAAAATCCCTGCAAAAAATAAACCGGAACGCGAAAGCAACCTGCTAAACAGTAACCCGCAGCAAAAACAAAATACTATAGGTAATTAATAAGCATCCCAGCGGCGCTGCTGATTTAGTTCTTCCTGCGCCTGGATTTCCTCCAGTGGTATCACTTTAAGGAAGCTAGGGTGCTGTTCTATGGCGTATTCTATTTTTTCTACGATTTGGTCTATAGACTCGTTGTCGTAATCTATGTGTAGCGGCTCTTTAATTACAAAGGATTGAAAAATACCTTTCTTTTTAAGCCTTAGCCCTTTTTTATCAAACGACCTGCGGAAACCATCTATAACTATAGGCACCACAATGGGTTTATGCTGCTTAATAATATGTGCTGTACCCTTACGGATGGGCTTAAAAGGCTTGGTTGTTCCCTGCGGAAATGTAATTACCCAGCCATCTTCCAGCGCCACTTTTATATTCTCTGTATCGTTTGGGTTAACGGCGCGTTTTTCGTCTACATCTTTACCGGCTGCCCTCCAGGTACGCTCTACGCTTATGGCACCGGCATAGGCCAGTATACGCGGTAGCATACCAGACTGCATGGTTTCCTTTGCAGCCACATAGTACAGGTTTAGCTTGGGTTTCCAGAGGTAGCATACGTTGTTAATGTTGTTTTCTCGCCCTTTAAGCGACGCGTTAAACACGTGGAACATAGCCACAACATCGGCAAAGTAAGTCTGATGGTTTGATATAAAAAGGACGTTAGCGTCCGGTAGTTTCCTTATAATCTCCGAGCCTTCAATTTCAAGGCGGTTAAAACCCCGGTACCTTCTGTGTGTAAGCATCCCGAATACAAATATCATCCAGCGCTTTAAAAACAGTATGTGCCCGAACGGATTTCTTCTAAATAATCCCATAATTGCATAAAAACTAAGCGCAAGTTACGAAAACGAAATCATTATAGTACTTTTTTTAGTACTTCTTTCAGTTCGCTTAGCATCATGGCGGTGGCACCCCATACTATTTTTCCGTGTACATTAAATGCCGGTACTTTAGACAATGGCGCGTAAGAGGTTTCCATCGACACGCTCTGTACAATACTGTCGTCTACTAACAGAGACAGCGGCAGCTCTATGATTTCGGCTACTTCGGCCTCCGCCGGAATAAACTCAGGTTCATACTCCATAACCCCTAAAAAAGGCGATACTAAAAAATTACTAGGGGGTATATACAGGGGTGTAAATCCCTGCACTATGGTGATTTCTTCGGGTTTAATCCCCACTTCCTCAAAGGTTTCGCGCAGGGCTGTATGGGTAAGCGTAGCATCTATAGCCTCGGCCTTACCTCCGGGGAAAGAAACCTGGGCAGAGTGTACCCCTTCATACGTATGCCGCTGGGTAAGCACCAGTGTAGCCTCTTCCTGCCGTGGGTATACCAGCATCATAACGGCAGATGCGCGCGGATTTTGTGCGGTGTAATACTCCGGTGTTAACGATGGCCGCCTGCCTTCGGGTGCCATAAGTACATGGGCATTAAGCCCGGGAAGTACCTGGTTTTTTATTTTAGGGAGATAAATATTGGTAAAATCAGAAAAAAGCATTCTTTTTGCAGTAAATTCTATTGAATAAAGGTACAAAAAGTACCCCTAAAAAACACCCTGATGTTTAGTAAAGAAGAAGCAGCACAAATTAAAAAGGACTTTTGGACGGCATTTGCCGATGCCAGCCCACGAAAATGGCTATTGTACGACACAAAAATTAAAGACGTATCGTTTAAATTTTACATCGACAATAAAAAGGCACAGGTAATGCTGGACATAGAGCCTAAGGATGAAGAAAAGCGAAAGATATATTATGAGAAAGTAGAGTCGTTAAAAACAATACTGTTAGAGGAATATGTGCCCGAAGCTATTTTTGAGCGTAACTTTTACCTGGAAAACGGCAAAGTAATAAGCAGGATATGGGTGGAGCTTACGGGAATTAGCCTTTATAATAAAGCTACGTGGGAAACTATTTTCGACTTTTTTATAGAGCAGATGAACGCCTTTGAGCTATTTTTCTTTGAATACCAGGATTACATAAAAGACCTTGAGATAAATACATAAGTAAAAAGCCTCTGCAAATTGCAGAGGCTTTCCTTTTTTAGTTGGAACAGAATATAAATGACGAGATTATCGCATTAAAGAGAAGTGTCCGCGCAGTTCCCGGCCGTCTTCTCGGTTTACCACAAACCAGTAGTCTGTACTTGGCAGCTGTACTCCATTAAGGGTGCCATCCCAGCCATCGCTGTTTGATTTCATGGTAGTAACCAGTTTACCGTACCTGTCGAATATAGACACATAGAAATCAGGTTCTTTTACCGAGTATTTAATTCTCCACTTATCATTTTCACCATCACCATTAGGAGTAAAGAACTTAGGGTAGTTAAGCAGTACCACTTCCTGAGAAGACATTCCGCAACCATTTGCATCTTTAACAAACACGTTGTAAACTCCGGTTTCCAGGTTATCAAATACGTTAGACGAAGTGTAGTCAGTACCGTTTAGTGAGTATTGATAAACACCTTGTCCTTCAACATTTACAGTAATAGCGTTTTTGTCATACGTCCAGTCGTTAACATCTACAGAGGTTATCCTTGGAACAGATGATTTAATCACATCGGTACTTGCCGTAGCCGAACAGTAAGAGCTTCCGTATGCCCTGCGCACTTCTACTGTATATGTACCTGCCTCTGCCACATAAATGGTTTGAGACGTTTGTCCGTTACTCCACACATAAGCATCGAAACCCGCAGGTGCAGTAAGCGCCAGTGTACCATCGTTACAAATCACACCTGTTGTTTCTATGTTAGCTGTTTGGCTTTCACCCACATACAATTTAAACGACGTTACTTTATGGCAAATATTTACCTGGTTATGCTGTAGCCTTACAAATATTTGCTGGCCGTTATGAATATTAGTAATATAATCAGGAAGCGGATTTACACCGGCATCTGCATCTACCTCGTTGTTGTAGTAGGTAATAGTATACATGGAGCTGTATAGTGGCCCAAGCACCTCTTCGTCTTTATCCCTTAACCTGAAGCCTACCGAACTAATTGATACACCAGCTTCAAGACATTCTACAAGGTCTGTGGGTTGCTGTGCATCGCCCATAGAAGGCAAATCGGCAGATTCATACCATTGTGGTATAATATTACCACAGGCATCTTCAATTTCAAACACATACTCGGCCGGTTCTAAGCCCCTGAATATATTGCTTGTACCATTATTAAGGCTAAACGGCGCTCCATTTTTCTTAGAAATACGGAATGCAGCAGCAGTACCGGAGTAGTCTATAACAATGTCTCTTGGTGAACCGGCACAAGCCATAGTATACACAGCGTTTATAGAAAGGCCTTCGTAGTATTCAAACTCGCCAAGTATACTTATACATGAAGTATTCTGAGCGCTTGCATTGCTAAACGTTTCAAATCGTTTTACTATCCTGAATTTACCGCTGTAAGCAAGGTTGTTCCTTACACTGTTATTTGAAAGTCGTATTCCGTTGTCTGACACAGGCTCAGTGCCTATAGCATACGCCACAGCAGTCTGTGGATGCCCCCATGTGTCTGTATCAGGAAAATATTTTTGTAACCAGTAGCTTACAGCCTCAGCGCCATTACCATCATCAGTAACTTTTACAGAGAACGTACCACAATTTGGCGTATATACAAAAGGAGTTGTAGGTGCCACGTATCCTTTTACCGTTATGGGTAGCTCTTTGGTTACTCCGCACATATCCAATCCTTTAACGGCATAGTTACCCGCAGGCAAATCGCCAATGTAAATGGCGCCATCTGTAGCCAGTGAAGCAGATAAATCGTATGGCAAAGAATGACCAAAGCCAGCTGGTGCAGCAGTAATTTGGGCAGAATAAATAGGTCCGTTACCACTTCTGAAACGTATACCACCTAATCCCGGTGTACAGCCCGGTAATGCAGCAATATTAAATCCTTTATCTTTGTAATCAGGTATTACAACGTTCTTAGGATCATACACAAAACCACAGTCATCTGTTATGGCTATTTTGTAAGTTCCTTTAGGTAAATCGCGCATAGATACTGTACCCTGTAGGGTAATAGAGGATGAAGCGTCGTAAGGCAGCGTATGAGTTGCAGTATACTCTGCAGGAGCAGCTAACACGGTAACTGTAACAATTTTTTGTGGTAAAACAGCAACACCGATACCTCCGAATGGTGAAAAACAACCATTATTATATCCTGAGTACGAGGGTACGGGCTTAATAAATTCAAGCTCTAGTGATTGCGTTACAGTACGCCCGCAAGAATCTGTAATTTCTACAACATATATACCAAAAGGCAATGGGTGCGTTTGATCTCCGTAAGCAATATTGCCATCGGTAAAAGGACCTTGTGGCGAAGTCTGGAAATCCGCAGGGTTAAAACCTGCAGGCGCAGACACAAAATTAACAGTATAAGAACCTGTAAACTTAGCGGCACTAAGCTTAAGGAATTTTTGCGCACAAATAGCCTCCCCCGGACTCAAGAGTAGTGACAGAGAAGGATCTACAACATTATCCATCTTAGAATATAGAGATCCGCAATTATCTATCACATTAAGATCATAATCGTAGCTATCTGTTAGGAAACGTGGTACACGTGCCGTAACATCAAAAGAATTTGCATCGCCCGAAGTGAACGTTTGGTTGATCACCAAATTTTGACCGGAAATTGTCATTGGAGATAACACATGCTGTACGGTAACCGGATAATTTATTGCTCCGCCGGTAGAACTGATAGTATTAGATATTGTGATAGAATCACACACCGGCCTATTGTCTATGTATTGCGTATCGCCAATGGCAAGCCCTCCACTTACTACACTTAATGTATATGTTTTAACTTTAGCTAATCCACACTCATTGTAAGCACGAACGTTATACGTACCTGTAGGTAATCCCGGAAATATTGTACCCGCCTGGCGTGGCCTTGTAACAGGACCCGAAATAATTTCGCATTCAGATATCGTTCCGCTTACGGCTGTAAGGACTAAAGAACCACCGGTAGCACAGTTTGCCTGCCTTGTAGATAACGAGAAATTAAACGGTACAATGTGTTTCTGAATCGTAACCTGCACCTCCTTTGTATTAGAAGCGCTATTTAACGACTGAATTGCAACAACCTTATAAGTACCGGCTGTTAGTCCGCCCACGTACGCAGATGCCTGTATAGACATCGGGTTAGTAGATGGAAGCTTGAAAATTTTGTATAACAACTGCGCGCCAGGCGATGTATTAGTCACCGCAAAGTTAAGTGTACCATTTCCCTGGCACGTTTCGTCAGTCTTGTTTACCGTTAATGAAAAATTAGATATTTGCGAAGTAGCCCCCCAGCTACAAAAAAATGCAAATACTGCTAAAAAACGTAGAAATCCCCTCATAATCTATTCTTTTTCTGTTCGTATAATAACTTGCTAAAAATCCCCTAATGGCAAGTATTACTTAATACAATTTTAGAAAAAGCATAGTTTTTATTAAGTGATAAATAACATGCGTGCATTGCACTTAAACGTCAAAACGTGTAATTTCTAAAATATGTATTGACACCCTTTATACATAAGTCACTCTTTATAAAACAGTTGGAATGCAATATTCG
>JAAXJD010000062.1:0-3446 GCA_012270005.1 Flavobacterium sp.
CCAGAGTTGGCGAGACGGTTGAAGTGGTTCACCAAAAGTTCCTTTCCCCGGCTGTACCCTATAAAAACACGGCTATAAAGTAGGATGGCTATTATAGCCAGTGCCGTAAAGTTTATAAAAAACAAACGGGTGAATTTTTTAGACTGTCTTACGTGTATTTCTATTTCTGTTATACTGTTTTCAATATTTTCAAAAATCGACTTTTTAGATACGTTTTCAAGTATTTTTCTATGCGAAACGGGTTGATTTTCGCGTATGTACTTTATTGTTTGTTGAAGATGTACGTCAGGAATGGTGCTGTTACGAATAAGTGAAATTTTTTGTTCTTCACCTATCTCTACAATTTCTTCATGTAACAATTCGCCCAGGCAGCCGTTTATTACGGCATCTATATTCCCGCTGTTTATACGTGTAAGCTCTGCAGCAGAAAGATGATGGATAAATGAATTGTTGCTGGCGGTATCAATAATGTCCTCTAGCTTTTTAGGATTGTAAACGTATTTTAGATAAAGGAATGTACCGGTGCTTAAGGCAAGCATGACAATTAAAAATCCCGGATTATTAAGGTGTACGTATATAGGTTTAAGCGCAAAAAACGAAATGCATAACACAGCTGCAAATGTGGCAACTGCGTATGGGAGTATGGTTTTAATGCTTTTTGACGCCTGTTTTAGCCTCAGCGATTGTAGCATAGAACGGAATTCCCAGATTTCTTTGGGCGGACTTCCAAAAGCCTTTTGGTAGCATTCGCGGGTTCTGGTTGCGGCTTCTTTAAACGTTGCAGCTTCCTGTATGTGGTGTGTAGAAGGTATGTGCTGAATCTCTTTGCCCAAAAGGGCACAAAACTCTTTGTATGACTTCGTAAAAATAAGGTGCTGGTGCCACACCACGTCTACAATTTCAGATGGAGATACCATAGCGCCTGCTGTGGCGGCCAGGTACATAAACTTGCGGTATTCCTGTAATGCCTGTTGGGTAAAGTATTCAGTCCAAATGTTCTCAGAGGCCAGGCGAATGGTAAAGGGGTAATCACCGCCTGAATTGTCAAAATCAAAATCAAGGATTTTCTGCCAAAGTTCATTGTTCACGTTCATATATTGGTTGGTCTATTTCAGCAGGATGAAATTACACAACAACAATATTAAACACCAATATTTGGTTGCAGTTAGAAGCGGTTTCGCTACATTTTTACTCTGTTTTAAATGCCCCAAAATGCCATAGTACCCCTGCCGGGTCGTGCACAAAACATTCGCTTCCCCAAGGCAGGGTGCGTGGCGGAACCAGTTTAGACTCGGGGTGTTTTTCGGTAAGGTTAAGCGATTGTAGGTACGCCCAAAATGTTTCAGTGTTTTCTACCTCCATAAATACCATGGTGTTTCCTACCCATTCTTCGGCATAATAATCCTGCAGGTAAAACGATAGTTGCTGGAAATGAAATACTGAGAATCCGGGACCCAACTCGTTTTCTTCAAAACCCAAATCACGGTAAAAACTGCGTGAGGTTTCAAAATTTTTAGAGCCTATAAACGGACGTATGGAGGTTACTTTTGGTTTCATGGGTTTTGGTTGTTAAGGTAAAGTATTCTGAAGGATAGGGTTTTTACATTGTTAGAGATTGCTTCACTGCGTTCACAATGACGGAACCTGAAAAACTTTGTGGCTAACTCGCGATGCACTTCTGTTCCGTCATCGCGAGCGGAGGTACGGAGCGCGGCGATCTACTTTGAATTTCATAATTTTAGATTGCTTCGTGCCTCGAGATGACAGAACGTTTGTGTATTATGTGGAAAATCAAGGGAGTTACTCTTCCTCCCTGTCTTCGCGTTTCTTTTTCCTTTCTGCTACAGCACCGCCCACTATTGCCACAATTTCGCCCTTAGGCTCTTTTTTGGTAAAATGTTCCAGGACTTCGGTGGCAGTACCACGTACCGTTTCCTCGTGCAGTTTGCTCAACTCCCGCGATACTGAAACAGGCCGGTCTGCGCCAAAGTACTGCGCAAACTCGCCTAACGTCTTTACCAGCTTATGTGGTGAAACGTAAAATATCATGGTACGGGTTTCTTCGGCTAAAGCCAAGAAGCGTGTTTGCCTGCCTTTTTTATCGGGCAGGAAACCTTCAAAAACAAACTTATCGTTTGGCAGGCCACTGTTTACCAATGCCGGTACAAAGGCCGTAGCGCCGGGCAGGCATTCTACAGGTATTTCGTTTTCCACACAGGCGCGGGTAAGTAAAAATCCGGGGTCTGATATGGCAGGCGTACCCGCATCACTTATTAGGGCTACCGTGTCGCCACCTTTAAGGCGTTGTATAATGCTTTCCACCGTTTTATGCTCGTTGTGCATGTGGTGGCTCATCATGTGGGTGCCTATTTCAAAATGCTTTAGTAGTTTAGCGCTGGTGCGTGTGTCTTCCGCCAGGATAAGGTTTACCTCCTTAAGCACCTTTATGGCTCTGAATGTCATGTCTTCAAGGTTGCCTATGGGGGTAGGTACTATATACAGTTTACTCATTTACCTGAATTTTTTCTCTACCAGTTCCATAAAGCGCGCTTCATACTCGTCTTTGCCGTTCCAGTTGTTGTAGTCAGGCTTTACTAGGTCGGTTATAAAGTCGTGTGCTTCCTCGTATGTATTAAGCGTATTGATTTGAGATACAACGCGGTTAAGGTCTTCGCTGCTTCCGCCGAAAAGATGTTTTTCAAACGCTATGCGGTCGTTTAAGCCCAGGCTCATGGCGCGGACAAACGTGTCGCTGTATTTTGGTACAGATGGTTTAGCCGGTTCCGGTTCAGTGATTTTTTGCGTAAAAGATTCAGGCTCCGGTGCGCGCCACTCGTTTACCGGTGCTGCCTTATGGGCTTCCGGTTCTGCGGGTGCCGACCCGTATACCGATTTAGACGGTTCCCAGTTCATCCAGTCATCCAACGGATTTACCGGTTTAGGCTCCTCTTTTGGTGTTTCGGCTACCGGCGATTCTTCTTCTTTTTTCGGTTCGCAGTTGCTACAGTCGTCAAAACTTGGAGCTGCATTTTCCGGTTCTTTCGGGCTGCCTGTATCTGATTTTTTTACAAATTCTGGTTCAATGAATTTGCTAAAGTCTTCAAACACAATTTCACGCTGCTTCGTTTCCTTACGGTCAAAGTTTATTTCTGTGCCGGTAGTTTCTTCGGTAATAGTCGCTTCTTCCTGAGAAACGGCAGGTTCGCCTGTAGGTATATCTATGCCTTCGCCTGTGCCATTTTCTGTGTCTTCTGCGTTATCCTCTGGTAGTTGGCCGGTTTCCGGCAACTCAGGTACTTCGGTAATCGGTTCCTGTAAATCTTCATGTAAGCCTACTTCGGCAGTGATTTCTTCCCTGTGGTGGGTTACAGGCTGTTCTGCAAGCTTTTTATGTTCTTCCTGCACTTCCGGCTCAGTTTCCTGCGGGGGTTCAACTGGCACTTCGT
>JAAXJD010000062.1:3456-10054 GCA_012270005.1 Flavobacterium sp.
CTGTTGTAGTTTCGTCAGACTCCGCAACGGGCTCCTCAGTAACAGTTTCTTCAGTAACCTCTGTAGGTTCTGTTTCTGTTGCCTGTACTTCTTCCGTTTCTGCAGTGGTTTCTTCTGTTTCTGCGGCAGTTTCTTCCGAAGGTTCAGATTCGGCTGTTTCTTCTTGGTGTTCAGGCGCTTCTGTTTGAGTAATTTCTTCCGGCTCCTGAGTTTCCTCCGCTACAGCGGCAGGTTCTTCAGTTGCTACAGGGGTTTCCTCCGCCACTGGTTCGTCGCCTTTAGCATCAACTTCTTCAGACTGCTCTTCTTTGGGAGTAACATTTTCAGCTACTTCGGCAGCTACGTTCTCCTCATTAGTTTCCGGTGCTGTGTTTTCTAAATCTGCAACAGATTCCTGTTGCTCCGGGGTAGTTGTTTGTGGTTCCCGGCTGTATATTTCTTCCAGCTTTTGCTCTGCCGAAGCAAAGCCAATGGTAGGTTTTACGTCGTTAAAATTATCCTCTACAAATTTTAGTACCGAAAGCTTTTGGTACAGGTTTAGTGTTTCCTGCTGAAGCTGTTCCAGTTCGGCCCTGTTTTTAAGTTTCAGTATGCGATGCGCAATGCTTATAAGCTCGGCTTCTAACTTTTTCTTCATAACTTTATAGGATAATAAGGCGTGGAGCGTTACTTTTTTAATATTTTTGTTCATTACAAAGTAACGCAAAACATTTCTGTTTTTACAGGCTGAAGGTATAAAATGTTTCTTGAAAATACAGTAAATCATAAAGAGCAATTCGGGTGGATAGAGGTTATCTGCGGGTCTATGTTTTCGGGTAAAACCGAAGAATTGATACGCAGGCTAAAACGCGCGCAGTTTGCAAAACAGAAAGTAGAAATTTTTAAACCTGCTATAGATACACGTTATCATGACGAAATGGTGGTGTCTCATGACAGTAACGAAATACGCAGCACACCTGTAGAATCGGCTGCCATGATACGCCTTTTGGCTCAGGACTGCCAGGTAGTAGGGGTAGATGAAGCCCAGTTTTTTGATGATGAAATTGTGGCGGTGTGCAACGACCTTGCAAACAACGGTATCCGTGTTATAGTGGCAGGGCTCGATATGGATTTTAAAGGCAACCCTTTTGGCCCTATGCCTGCATTAATGGCTACTGCCGAATACGTTACAAAAGTACATGCAGTGTGCACCCGTACCGGTAACCTGGCGCACTACAGTTTTAGAAAAGCACAAAATGATAAGTTGGTGCTGCTTGGGGAAACGGAAGAATATGAACCCCTGAGCAGGGCGGCGTATTACCAGGCTATTCGGGAACAGCAGGAGAGTAAAAAGTCATTTGATAAACCAGCGGAATAATCACTGTTTTTTGGTTCGCTTAATGCTGAAAAATCTCGGTTTTAAATAGTAATTTTACAGTAAATTCTATTTATACTTTGAGTGTTAATACTAAACATATAACCCATTGGCTTAATGCCCGTTTTGAAGGCATTCAGCCTGATACAGAAATAGACAACGTGTCTATAGACAGCCGGTCGCTCCAAACCAACAGCGGCACTCTTATCTTTGCCCTAACCGGACAACACCGCGACGGTCACCAGTTTATCCCTGCGCTGATAGAAAAAGGCGTGCGGCACTTTGTGGTAAACCATATTCCGCACGGCAGTGAGGGTAAGGCTAATTTTTTTATTGTACCCAATACCCTTACAGCACTTCAGGATTTTGCCATAAACTACAGACAGTTATACAACTTCCCGGTTATTGCTGTAACCGGCAGTAACGGAAAAACTATAGTAAAAGAGTGGCTTAACTACTTGCTTAGTCCTGATTATAACATTATCCGCAGCCCTAAGAGTTATAACTCGCAGGTAGGGGTGGCCCTGTCAGTTATTGGAATTAACGAGCACCATGACCTGGGTATTTTCGAGGCTGGTATCTCTACCGTGGGCGAGATGGAAAAGCTGGAACCTATAATACGCCCGGTTATAGGCATACTTACACATATAGGTTCGGCACATGATGAGGGCTTTGAAAGCCGCGACCAAAAAATAGCCGAAAAACTAAAGTTGTTTACCCATGTAAAAACCCTTATACTTCAACACAATCCACAGGTTATGCGCCTTGTGCCTTATGGCGTGCATACCTTTACCTGGGGTTTTGATGACGACAATGCCGTGGTAAGTATCCATCGTACGGTTATTTCCGGAAGTACACAACTCACCTTTAATTATCGCGGTACATTTACAGTAAACATTCCGTTTACTGATGATGCTTCGGTAGAGAATGCTATAAGTTGCGCCATGACCATGCTGAGCATGGATTACAGCCATGAAACTATAGCGGAGCGCATATCCGGTTTATACCCTGTAGAATTGAGGCTTCAGGTAAAAACAGCAATAAACGGTTGTACGCTTATAGACGACAGCTTTAACAGCGATTACCAATCGCTTAAAATAGCGCTCGACTTTTTAGAGCAACAGAAAACACACCAGGAAAAAACGGTAATACTTTCAGACGTATTTCAAAGCGGGTTTGATACTTCGGTACTCTACGCAAAGGTGGCAAAGCTACTATCTGGGCATAATATAAGCCGTGTTATAGGTATAGGCGAAACGATAAGCAGGGAGCTGGCCGATTTTCCTAATTTTTACCCCTATAAAGATACCCGCGAATTCCTGGCCAACTTTAAGCCGTCGGGTTTTAACGACCAAACCATACTGGTTAAGGGAGCGCGTAGTTTCCGGTTCGATGAAATTGTGGTGCTTCTGGAAGAAAAGACCCACGAAACCGTACTTGAAATTAACCTTAATGCTGTAGTACACAACCTTAACTTTTATAAAAGCCGGCTGAAGCCCGAAACCAAAATTATGGTTATGGTAAAGGCTTTTGGTTATGGTGCGGGTAGCTACGAGATAGCCAAAACACTAAACCATGAAAAGGTAGACTACCTGGGGGTAGCCTTTGCCGATGAGGGTATCGACCTACGTAATGCGGGCATTAGTACGCCAATTATAGTAATGAACCCCGAAACCACGGCATTTGGCGCCATGATAGCGTACAACCTGGAACCCGAAATTTACTCGGCTAAGGAACTTCGCGCGTTCATTGCCCTGGCACAGCAAAAGAACTTAAGCAATTACCCCATACACATAAAGCTGGATACCGGTATGCACCGCCTTGGCTTTCAGGAAGATCAACTTGAGGAACTTATAAGCCTGTTGCGTAACAATAACTTTGTAGAGGTACGTAGCATATTCTCGCACCTTTCGGCGGCAGACAGCCCCCAGTTTAAAGATTTTACTTTAGAACAAATAAGCAAATTTGATAAATGGTCTGGCCAAATCACAGAGGCGCTTGCCATTAACCCTATACGGCATATATTAAACACTTCAGGTATTTACCATTGTCCGGAGGCGCAATACAATATGGTGCGCCTGGGCATTGGCCTATATGGTGTGGGTAACGATGCTGTAGAACAGAAGTTCCTCCAAAATGTGGGTACCCTTAAAACGGTAATACTACAAATAAAACAAGTACCTGCCGGAGATAGTGTAGGTTATGGCCGCCGCTTTATGGCAAAACAACCCGTAAGTGTAGCCACACTGCCCGTGGGCTATGCCGACGGCATTCGCAGGGCGTGGGGTAATGGCAAGGGATACGTAACCATAAACGGACGTAAAGCACCTATATTAGGCAGTATTTGTATGGATATGCTCATGGCCGATGTTACGGGTATCGACTGCAAAGAGGGTGACACCGCTGTAATTTTTGGCGAAGGCCCTACGGTGCACGAAATGGCCGAGGTGCTGGAAACCATACCGTATGAAATTTTAACAAGTATTTCACAGCGTGTAAAACGGGTTTTTTACAAAGAGTAAAATTTGTTTTTGTACCTTAGTGATTATCGAAAACAATTAAACAAAACTAAATCCTTATTTGCTTATGGCATTAATGAAAGAATTTAAAGACTTTGCCCTAAAGGGTAATGTAATGGACCTGGCTGTGGGTGTTATTATTGGTGCAGCATTTAATGCTATTGTAAAATCACTGGTAGAAGATATAATTACCCCGCTTATACTAACCCCACTTTTGGAAAAGGCGAATCTAAAAAACCTTTCCGAACTTACTATACCCGGAACTGCCGTAAAGTATGGTTTGTTTCTTAGTAATGTGATTTCGTTTGTTATTGTGGCCTTTACACTGTTCCTTATAGTAAAAGGTATTAACGCCACACGCAAAAAAGAAGCTGAGGCTCCGGCCGCGCCACCTGCACCAAGCAATGAAGAAAAGCTGCTTATGGAAATCCGCGATGCACTGAAAAGCAGGCCAAATCTGTAATTTTTAAAATGTTATCTGCATTGTAATTTTGTTATATGCATAACATTTCGTTATAAAGATGTTTCCGCTATACTACATATTCTAATATTTAACAAAACCGCCCCGCAAGGGCGGTATTTCTTTGTTATAAATTTTTATTTTGAAACACTTTTATAGCTACTTTTGACCAAAATTAAATTATTAATCACACAATTATACTATGAAAGTTGCTGTTGTAGGCGCTACCGGAATGGTAGGCGAAGTAATGCTTAGAGTACTGGCAGAACGTAATTTCCCCGTAACCGAACTAATTCCTGTAGCCTCAGAGAGGAGTATAGGTAAAGAGGTAACCTTTAAAGGCACTGCTTATAAGGTGGTAGGTTTGGAAACTGCCGTAAGCATGAAGCCGCAAATAGCGCTTTTTTCGGCGGGTGGCAGTACCTCGCTGGAGTGGGCACCTAAGTTTGCCGAAGCAGGTACTACCGTAATAGACAACTCAAGCGCATGGAGAATGAACCCGGCTAACAAGCTGGTGGTTCCTGAAATTAATGCGTTTACACTTACTGCCGAAGACAAGGTAATAGCCAACCCTAACTGCTCTACCATACAAATGGTACTGGCGCTATCGGGTCTGCACAAAAGATATAATATAGAGCGCGTGGTGGTTTCTACCTACCAGAGTGTTACCGGTACGGGGGTTAAGGCGGTAAAACAGCTTGAAAACGAATATGCAGGCATACAGGGCGAAATGGCGTACAAGTACCCGATTCACCGTAACGCCATTCCTCAGATAGACGTGTTTGAAGATAACGGCTATACCAAAGAGGAAATGAAAATGGTTAAGGAAACCAAGAAAATCATGGGCGACGATAGCATTCGTGTTACGGCTACTACCGTGCGTATCCCTACCGTGGGCGGGCATAGTGAAAGCGTAAACGTGGAATTTAGCCATGATTTTGATCTTGCCGAAGTACGCCAGATACTTAGCGATACCCCGGGTGTGGTGGTGCAGGATGACACCGCTAATGCCGATTACCCTATGCCACTATATGCCGAGGGTAAAGATGAGGTTTTTGTGGGCCGTATCCGCCGCGACGAAACCCAGCCAAACACACTTAACATGTGGATTGTAGCCGATAACCTTCGTAAAGGTGCTGCTACAAATGCGGTGCAAATTGCGGAATACCTAGTGGCAAACGGACTGGTATAATTAAAACGAATTACTTACGATATTTAAAAACCCGCAAGCTACGGCTTAGCGGGTTTTTTGATTACATTTGGTAATACAAAACCAAATAATCAAGTTACGTACGAAGTTTTTATATCGTTACGTTTTTCTGAATCTAAAAGAGATAAGCACCTCCATGCCTTTTTAAAAGCAATTGATATAAAGTGCAGGCAGACGACTTATGCAATGGATTATTTTGGGTAATAATTTTTTATAATTGACTTTAAGCTATTTATGGAAAAGAAAGAAATTGTAGATACAAAAAGTATCAAGAATATTGTAATGGTGATTCTAGCAGTTGCATTCATCTTAGCCTTACTCCCTGTTATTTTATATGTTGTTTATTTTGGAGGAGGTTTTTCAACCCAGATGTCTGATTGGTCAGCTTTTGGAGATTACATTGGCGGCGTTCTTGGAACATTGTTTAGTTTATTAGCAGTTATTTTTTCAATAGTTGGTATATATATATCACTTAAAGTAGCGAGTCGAGTACATGAAAATGAATTGAAATTTAATTCGGATAGCTTGGAAAGAGAGCATGAACTCGTAAAGAGACAAAATAAACCATTCCCGAATATTGACTATGACATTCATAATAATAGAATAGAAATTGTCTTGTCAAATCATGGACCAGGTACAATGCTTGTTAGAAATATCGACTTAATATATGATGGAATTAGCTATAAGAATTTTCGGGAGTTATTTGATAAAAATGGCCTCTCGGGAAGTAAATACGGCTGTGAGTTAAAGAACAGTTTTACAGTTGTAACAGGCGGTGAGAGAAAGATGCTTTCGTGCGAAGATATGTCTATTAGAAGCAAATTCGATGAAATCATAAAGAACACTGTTATAAAGTTGGTTTTTGCGGATATTTTTGACGAAGAGTTTTTAGTCGAAGAAGATTTCAGTAGTCATTAAAATGACCATTACAACTACAAATAACCTTACTCACACCGCACATCCCTAAGCCGTAGCTGCAAGCTCACCTGCCCGTTCCATTAGTTTTCGTCAATGCTGTAGGCAGCATCAAAAGCGTTGCCGTTACAGCTAATATC
>JAAXJD010000005.1 GCA_012270005.1 Flavobacterium sp.
CCCCTATTGACAATAGACTCCTGGGTCTGAAAAACCCCAGGAGCACGCAATTCCCTAGTTTCAAAACCGGCAGTATTCTTCCACATTTTCCGCAGGCATTTACTGAACAACTGCCTTCAGTACGCCGTTTCGGTTTTTTAGTTGTTGGTTGTCAGTTGTTGGGAGCTTCACTCAATTGGATTTTACTGAACAACTGCTTTCAGTACTTTTTAAAGGATGTGGTTGTAATTTTGCAGCGGTGGTTGATGGTTGTTAGTTGATGGTAGCCATACTCGCTATGGTTTGCCCGCCCGTCACTGCGAGCGGAGGGACGGAGCGCGGCAGTCCTTGTTAGTGCAGAATTTGAATCAGTAATATTGGGTTTCGTTTCCTTTGCGAGATAATTTACACGCAAAGCCGCAGAGATGCTAAGTTTTATACAATGCTTCGCGCCATTGTTCCAATGCTGCTGTAAGCTGAAACAGTAAGTACTCAGCCTCATTTTCGGGTGCTGGTTTTTTAATGAATATACCCATGCCCACATTATGAGATTTGCCCTTATGGTTAATTACAAAATCTGTTTGGCTAGCGTCCTCCATTTGTGTGTCGGCATAGTAGTGCTTTAGGTTGATTGCTTCCTGTTCTGTTAGCTGTGTCAGGAGAATATTTATAGTGTCGGGCATGTCGGTTTCAAACTGCTTTGATACGGTAGCATACTCAGCTCCCTTTTTTTTACGGTATTCAAGGTTTACTTTACACCTAAGCAATACATCTATATAAATATCCACCCTCAGTAAACGTTCGGTAAAGCCATCGCTATAACGGTACGACAGCAAATAATCAGGATGCAGTACGTAATAGCCCGTAGCATATAACTGCTGAATATCCTTAGGGTTAAAGTTTATTAAGGTACGATGGCAATTGTTCATTAATGGTAATGGGTTTTGTTAATCACGGATTGTAATTGAGTGCTCTCATTTGTTTTGTAAGTTCTTCAATACCTGTTCATTATCGAATGCTAAAGATAACGTGTTTACTAATGCAGTTGCTAAAGGTAAGGTTATGTCTTCCCTGGCAGTAGTTTGCATTTCGAGATAATCATAACCATTTAATGTAACTATAGTTTTGATTTGTCCCGGTTGCCCTTCAATTTTTGATATATAACAATCTACATGATATTTTTTGCAGGCATCCATAAATTCTTTGAAAATCAACTCATTACTCTCCTTCTTTAACAGAGACAAATAAAATGGCACTGCTTCAGAACTATTCCCTTCCTTATCGCAAAAGTTGTATACAGCTTGCCTGACAATTGATGCAGGTATATTTTTTTACGCGTTCTTTCATATGTCTTTTTCTTGCCAATGTGTGTGTTCCGTCCTGTTCGGGGTTATTAAATGTTTTCCACGTACCGTCACTGCGAGGCGAGGTACGGAGCGCGGCAGACTTGTTTACGGAGCCTCAATCTGTAATATTGGGTTCTCACTTTTATTGTTTGAAAAAATCTTGAATCCTTTTTTTTGTTAATTGATTGGCCTGTTCTCTTTGTATGAACATTATTTTGTGCGCATTCATGCGAGTTAGCCAGTCTTCCCAGTATGCCTTAAGAATTTCAAAATCTTTTGCTTTACCTTCATGTCGTTCATTTATCTCGCAAACTAATATGTCTGTGTTGGATAGGTCAATCTGCGTTTTAGGTATATTTAAGTTTAGGTTTGTTATTAGTTCTTTGGTATTTCCAATGCTTAATGATTTGTAAAGTCCAAGAGTCAATTTTGTATAAGGAGCACGCGTTTCTGGTTCTAAGTAACCGTCTGTTATAATGATTACTTTGTTTAAATAGTTTTCGAATAGGGTAGGTTTTTTGATATGATTTATTAAGTAGCGTTTAAAATAAAAAACATAATCGGCTCCTAAAGGTTTCTGTTTGGCAGCGTCGTAAAGTTTGATAATGTTATCTTCAAATTGCTTCTCTTTTTCTTCTGAAAAAAAATTAATTGAAAGAAAGATGTTCTTTGACATAAACGCA
>JAAXJD010000128.1 GCA_012270005.1 Flavobacterium sp.
ACAGGATAGATCATAAACCTACCGCACTATCGGGCGGGGAGCAGCAACGTGTGGCCGTGGCACGATCATTAATAAACAAACCCGCGGTAATTTTTGCCGATGAACCTTCGGGTAACCTGGATACGGCTTCGGCGGAAAACCTGCACAAATTATTTTTTAAGCTGCGCGATGAAATGGGCCAGACATTTGTAATTGTAACCCATAATGAGGAACTGGCTAATATGGCCGACCGCAAACTGGTTATGAGCGATGGCAGGATACTGATTTGATATTTTTAATGCTTCAACCGATAATTTTTGTACTCCCAAACCGTTATTTGCGAACCATTTTTGCGTTTGCTAATTTTGCAGTATGGAAATGAAACTTAATGCAGAGGATTTGGCTGCTTTTTTAAACGAAAAGGTATACCAGTATAACCGGCCCGATTTTATAGAAAGCGACCCCATACAAATACCCCACCTTTTTACAGTAAAAGAAGACGCTGAAATAGCAGGATTTCTTGCGGCTACCATAGCCTGGGGCAATCGCAAGATGATAATAAACAACGCCAAAAAAATGGTAGCGCTTATGGGCGAAAGCCCGTATGACTTTGTACTGAACCACAAAGAACACCACCTGGAGTCGCTTAATGGTTTTGTACACCGCACGTTTAACAGCACTGATTTTATTACGTTTGTACAGGCTTTAAAAAATATTTACGCCAACCACGGCGGGCTGGAGGCTGTTTTTGCAAAACACCAGCATCAAAACTCACTGCAACCCGCAATTACCGCATTTAAAAAGACTTTTTTTGAAATAGAACACCTGCCGCGTACCCAAAAGCACGTAAGCAACCCGCTGGAAGGCAGTGCGGCAAAACGCATAAACATGTTCCTGCGCTGGATGGTACGCAACGACAATGCCGGTGTATACCTGTGATTGTTGAAAGGCATATCTCCTGCTGCGCTGTCCTGCCCTCTGGAGGTCCACAGCGGTACCGTAGCCCGTTTACTTGGCATACTCAACCGAAAACAAAACGATGCCAAAGCCCTGGCCGAACTGGACACCCAACTACGCCTACTGGATGCCACTGACCCGGTAAAGTACGATTTTGCACTATTTGGGCTAGGCGTGTTTGAGGGGTTTTAATTTCTTCCTCAAAAAAATAATGCGCGCTTCATTTTCATCTTCATTTTCCATATGTACAACATATGTAGTGTATAGCTGAGAGACAATAAAAAATTAATTGTTTAAAAATCAAATATTTACACACAAACATTCTTAGTAAGTAGTAAGAAGGCTGATTAAACAATGTACGTGTTTGTTTTAAAAAAAGGGTAAATAAGTACATTACATTGACACTAATGTAAACTACATATGTATGCATATAATACAATGTAAACGACAACACAGCAACAAGATAATTATGGCAAAACGTAAAGAAGTAAAGAAGTTTTAAAAGAAATAGTAGTGGTGATTATTTCGTTGCAACGATACGATTTTTATTGCTATAATGCTATCTTTGTAAAACAAAACCGGCAATGATGTCTGCCTTTAACCGCCCTAAAAAAGCTGATGACGTCTATGTAATGGCTTATGCCAAAGTAGATGTATTTTATTAATCACAGACATACTATGGACACCTCAACACCTAAAATTGCCGAAAATCCAAAAACGATACTCCTTCGCATTTTAAAACTCCTGGCAATAAGCCTGCCTGTAGGTTTTTTGGCGGGTTCTGCTTCGGCGTTTTTTTTATGGACGCTTAACTGGGTTACTAATTATAGAGAAAGCCATTTATGGCTCATTGCGCTGCTACCTTTGGGCGGGCTTGCCATAGGGCTTACGTACCATTATTTTGGCAAGAGCGTGGTAAAAGGCAACAACCTGCTGCTGGAAGAGTTTCATTCCCCAAAGCAAATCATCCCTTTTAAAATGGCACCACTTGTACTGTTTGGTACACTGGTTACGCATTTGGTGGGAGGATCTGCCGGGCGCGAAGGCACTGCGGTGCAAATGGGCGGTGCCATAGCCGATTTGTTTACCAAATGGTTCCTGCTTACGCACCACGATCGTAAACCGCTGCTCATAATGGGAATCAGCGCTGGCTTTGCATCGGTATTTGGTACCCCGCTGGCCGGTGCTGTTTTTGCATTAGAAGTAATGGCACTGGCACGGGTAAAACTTTGGTACCTCATACCCTCTTTGGCGGTGGCCTACATAGCCCACTATACATGCGCCCTTTACCCTGTTACGCATACTCATTACCATATAACCGAAGTACCCCAACTTACCGCTGCAAATATGCTGTATGCCATAGGGTGTGCAGTATTGTTTGGCCTTGCGGCAATGCTGTTTAGTAAAACGGTACACTTTTTTAGCGCGCAATTTAAAACATTTATTACCTACCCTCCGCTGCGTCCGGTAGTAGGAGGCCTTGTACTTGCAGCGGTAATATGGGCTATGGGTACTACCAAATACATAGGGCTGGGTGTACCTACAATAGTAGAATCTTTTACCCAAACGGAGCCTCCGTATGCATTTTTAATCAAGCTATTGCTTACCACCTTTACCCTGGGAGCCGGATTTAAGGGAGGTGAAGTTACGCCGCTGTTCTTCATAGGCGCTACGCTGGGCAGTGCGCTTTTTTTAGTAGTACCGCTTCCATTAAGCCTTTTGGCAGGTATGGGGTTTGTAGCAGTATTTTCGGGAGCCACGCATACACCCCTGGCATGTACCCTTATGGGGATGGAACTTTTTGGCACCCAACCGGGTTTGTACCTGGGGCTGGCGTGCGCTGTGGCGTATTTCTTTTCGGGTAGTACAGGGATTTATAGTTCGCAACACGTAGGTGGGGTAAAAGGTTACTTATATTCTAAAATGAAAAAAGCCACGGGTTCTACTACATTGCCAAAACAATAGTAGTAAAACCCGTAGCTAAAACAAACAATATTATTACAGATTACTTAGAGTAAACCTGAGTAAGGTACTCTTTCAACGTTACAGGCTTTCTGCCAATAAGCGCCTCTAAATCGCCTTTACCGGTTTCAAATTCGTGAGCCTTTATAGCCTTAGCAAACACGCTTAGCATCCATACAAACATATCAGGCACACCTGCATCGGTAAGTACCGCTTTGTAAGTATCTTCATCAGGGCTTACATAGGCTATTTCTTTACCTGAAATTTCAGAAAGATACGCAGCTACATCGGCAAACGAATATTCCTGTTCTGCAGCAATGGCGTATTCCTTATTGTTATGTCCTTCGGCAGTAAGTACTATGACAGCGGCAAGTGCCATATCTTCACGTGTGGCGTAGGCTACCTTACCATCACCGGCAGGGAAAAACACGCCGGTTTCCAGTACTTTTTCACCCAAAAACATTGGAACCACATCGGCATAAAGGCTATCGTTTAGCAGCACATAGCCCATACCCGATGCTTTAAGGTAATCAGCAGTAAGCGCGTGGTCTTTTGAAATGATTTCGGTTGCCGAATTATGGGCGTCTTTTATTTCTATGCTTGTGTAGGCCACCTGCTTTACGCCTGCTGCCTTAGCGGCATCTATGGCATTTTTATGCTGGCCAAAACGATCATCAAAATCGTTAGATGAAATAAGCAAAACTTTCTCCACGCCGTTAAAAGCCGCCACTAGCGAATCATAGTTTTTATAATCGCCTATGCGTACGCTAATACCTTTGTCTGCAAAGGCTTGTGCTTTCTGGGCATCGCGAGCCAAAACAGCTATTTGCGAAGCGGGGATTCTCTCTAAAAGATTGTTTACTACAGCGGTACCGAGCTGCCCTGTTGATGCGGTAACTAATATCATTATTGTTGTATTTAAAAGTTTAGTATGAATTGTTTTAAAATCAATACAAACTTATATACATTTGCTATACAAAATATAGCACTATACTTTTAGGTAGCGCTTCCCTTTTGTATAGCATCCTTTAAAAAAACAATAGTATGGAACCTAAAGTTATAGAACTGGAACCCTTTGTACGCTGCCATAAAGAATCTATGCGCCCCATAAAAGACGCACTGGAAGCCCTTAGCGGAAAATGGAAGTTACCCATAATGGTAGCCCTAAGCAGCGGCCCCAAAAGGTTTAAAGAGTTATCTGCAGAGATTGGCGGTATAACCGATAAAATGCTAAGCAAGGAACTAAAAGACCTGGAAATGAACCTGCTGGTAAAACGTACCGTGCTGGACACATTTCCGCCTACGGTAGAATACCGTTGGACAGCGCACAGCTACACTCTGGGCGATGTTATGAAAGCCCTTGAAGCGTGGGGAAAACTGCACAGACAGGCTGTTATAGGAGGGTAATACTTTTTACAATATAAATGGGTTGTAAAAAATGAGGTAAAACATAAAAGCTGCCTGTTTGAACTGCCCAAAAATATTACATAACTTTTTTGGGACTACTCTAACAGGCAGCTTCTTTGTATTTGTAGCGATTTAAAATACGTCGCTTTCTTTTAGCTTTTCGGTATTGTTTACCAGCTGTAGCTCATCTATAAGCTTTTGTACGTTTCCGTTCATTACACCGTCAAGGTCATAAATGGTTAAACCTATACGGTGGTCTGTAACACGCCCTTGCGGATAGTTATAGGTACGGATTTTTGCAGAACGGTCGCCACTACTTACCTGGCTGTTACGCTTTTTAGCGTCTTCTTCCTGCTTTTTGGCAAGTTCCATTTCGTAAAGGCGCGAACGTAATACCTGTAGTGCTTTATCTTTGTTTTTGTGCTGGGATTTTTCGTCCTGGCACTGTGCCACAAGCCCTGTAGGGATGTGCGTCATACGTACGGCAGACTTAGTAGTATTTACCGACTGTCCACCCGGACCAGATGAACAGAACAGGTCGATACGTACATCGTTCATATCTATCTGTACGTCAAACTCCTCTGCTTCCGGCAGTACCATTACAGTAGCCGCAGACGTGTGTATACGGCCCTGTGTTTCGGTTTGAGGAACGCGCTGTACACGGTGTACACCCGCTTCAAACTTAAGGGTACCATACACATCTTCGCCGGTTACTTCAAAAATAACCTCCTTGTAACCTCCCGAAGTACCTTCGCTAACATCTACGACACTGGTTCTCCAGCCCTTGTTTTCGCAGTAGCGTGAATACATCCTGTAAAGGTCGCCTGCAAAAAGGCTGGCCTCATCTCCACCGGTACCGGCACGGATTTCTACCATCACGTTCTTAGCGTCTTCAGGGTCTTTTGGTATAAGCATAAACTTGATTTCCTCTTCAAGCTGAGGTAGCCTCTGCTTGGCTTCGTCAAGTTCCATCTTAGCCATTTCTACCATTTCGGCATCGCTGCCGTCGGCTATAATTTCCTGAGCTTCCTCCAGGTTGCCCATTACTTTTACATATTCATCGCGCTTATCTACCAGCGCTTTAAGATCTTTATATTCCTTGTTCAGTTGTACATAGCGTTTTTGGTCGGCAATGATGTCCGGCTGTATAACAAGATCTGAAACCTCATCAAAACGCTGTTTTATAAACTGTAACCTGTCTAACATACTCATTTCTGTCCTTATTTTGGATGCGCAAAATTACGGATTTTTTTTAGATTACTGAAAACAATATTATACAGTACAAAACAGTACCCGCAAGCTAACCGACCCGGAAACTATTTGCCGTGCTTTACCGGTAGTTATTACATATTTTGTGCATTACATTACAGCACTGCCGGCAAACGCCGCTAAATTTATTATACGAAGTTATTTCTGTTTAAAGTGTTTTGTATATTGCTGCAAAAATCATCCATCATGAAATACGCAACTCTTTTAACCTGTGCCGTGCTTGTTACAGCCTGCAAAAGCAATACCGATAAAAAGGCTGCATCTGCCGCCACGCTGCACAGCGCACAATGGCTGCTGGGCAACTGGCAAAACAAAACACCCGAAGGGCTTTCTACAGAAAACTGGGAACGGCTAAATGATTCGGTATACCGTGGCGAGAGCTATTTTGTTACTCATAAAAACGAAACCACCTTTGCCGAAACCATGATGCTGGAAAACACCAAGGGTAAAATGACCTACACCGTAACTACAAAGAACCAAAACAACGAGCTCCCGGTACGTTTTTACCTTACCGAAAGCAGTGAGGCGCAACTTGTGTTTGAAAACCCGAAACATGATTTCCCAACAAAGATTACCTACACGTTGGTAAAACCTGATTCTATTGTTGCGGTTATTTCGGGAACGAGTAACGGCAAAGCAGAACAGGTAACCTTCCCTATGAAAAAAATAAACTAACTAAAAAGAATATGCTTTTTGTTGAAGAAAAAGAGTTTTTAAAAAAAGACTATACGGATAACCTGCTGCCAAAAGCCGAATACGATAATTGCAGCTTTACAAACTGCAACTTTGAAAATGCTAACCTTAGCGGCATTGTTTTTAGCCAGTGTACGTTTACTAACTGTAATATGGGTAATGCTAATGTAAGCGGCAGTGCTTTTAAGGAATGTGAGTTTAAGGAGTGTAAATTACTGGGAGTACAGTTTCAGGGATGCGACCCTTTTTTATTCAGCGTGCAGTTTACCCACTGCCCTATGGGGCTTTCATCTTTTTACAACATGAAACTTAAAGGAACCAAATTTATACACTGTAACCTTGCCGAAGCCGACTTTAGTGAGGCCGACCTTACAGGTGCCTGCTTTACAGAGTGTAACCTGGAAAACGCTGTTTTTGACCGCACCATTCTGGAAAAGGCCGATTTACGTACCGCCTATAACTTTGCCATTTGCCCGGAAAGCAACAAAATTAAAAAAGCCAGGTTCAGCCGGGAGAATATCCATGGGCTGCTGCACAAATATAAAATTGACATAGAATAGAAAAGAATAGAAAAAGCCACCTTATTAGGGTGGCTTTTGTATTTTCAAAGTCCGGTATTATTTTACCGGTATGTTTTGCAGAATTTCGAGTACAAACTTCCAGTACTTTTGTGCCGACGAAATGCTGGCACGCTCATCAGGGCTGTGTGCGCCTTTAATGGTAGGGCCAAACGAAATCATATCCATATCAGGATAGTTGGTTCCCAGTATACCACATTCCAGTCCGGCGTGGCATGCCACTACGTGCGGTTCAGTGCCGTTTTGTTTTACGTAAATATCTTTAAGAACCTCTAGTATTGGCGAATTTACATTTGGTGTCCACCCGGGGTAAGAGCCGCTAAAAGTAACTTCGCAGCCGGTAAGCTCAAATGCACTGCGCAGGGCATTGGCAAGGTCAAACTTACTGGTTTCTACAGACGAACGCGTAAGGCAACCTACATACACTTTACCTTCTTTTACAATAACACGGGCTATGTTGTTACTGGTTTCCACCAGGTTTGCCATATCGGCACTCATGCGGTATACACCGTTGTGCGCGGCATACAGGGCACGCAACAGCCCTTCCTGTACACCGAGATCCATTACTTTAGCAGGTAAAGCATTGGCCTTTTCAATCAGAATTTGCAGGTTAGGTTCTGTGGTTTTAAACTCCGCCTTTATATCGGCTATGATTTCCTGCATATCCAGCTGGAAAGCACCATCAAAAATATCGCTTATTATAACCTTTGCAAAACTTTCGCGAGGTATGGCATTGCGCAGGCTACCACCGTTTATTTCGGCAACCTGTAACCCCCAGTTTTCAAACCCGTCAAACAACAGGCGGTTCATTATTTTATTAGCATTGCCCAGCCCTTTGTCTATGTCCATACCGCTGTGGCCACCGTTAAGCCCTTTTACGGTAATGTTGTACGCCAACGAGTTCTCAGGAACATCTTCTTCCTCATAGCCACGTTCTGCGGTAACATCTACTCCACCGGCACAGCCTATATCTATTTCATCATCTTCCTCAGTATCCAGGTTCAGCAGGATTTCACCGTTAAGCAAACCGCCTTTAAGCCCCATGGCACCTGTCATACCGGTTTCTTCGTCTATGGTAAACAGCGCCTCAATAGCAGGGTGCGGAATGTCCTTACTTTCAAGTATAGCCATAATAGTAGCTACACCAAGCCCGTTATCTGCTCCCAGCGTAGTGCCCTTTGCACGTACCCAGTCGCCATCTACATACATTTCTATGCCCTGGATATCAAAATCAAATACCGTATCGGCATTTTTTTGATGTACCATATCCAGGTGGCTTTGCATTACTACCGTTTTACGGTTTTCCATACCGGCTGTGGCAGGCTTTTTTATAATTACGTTGCCTACTTCATCTTCTATGGTTTCAAGCCCCAGGCTTTTACCAAAATCTTTCATAAAAGCAATAACACGCTCCTCTTTTTTAGAAGGGCGTGGCACCGCGTTTAAATCTGCAAACTTATTCCAAAGCGCTTTTGGCTCCAGGTTGCGTATTTCGTTACTCATATTATTATTGTTCGTTGTTTGTTGTTTTTTAGTTAATAGCCTCTATACGGTTTTCAAAAACGTTAATCAGCTTATAATGTGTCGACAGGTGTAGTACTTCGGGCCACAACCGTGCGAGTACTTCATGAAATTGCTTCATTTTCATGTTTCCAAAACGGATGTGTACAATACGCCGAGGCGGTTCTCGTAACAAAATTTTGTTCGAAAAATCAGCGTCTTTAGTAATTATTGTCAGATTGTTTTCACGTGCGTAATCCCATATCTGTGCATCGGGCCACGTGTCGTCAATATCTTTTTGATGCAGATAATCAGCAGAATTCCATAAAGAAAAATAGTAAGGCAAGTTTACATCGATAAGATACAAAGCCATTACGCTACCGTTTTTATTACAAAGCTACGATTCATCATATCTGATGCGAACCTAAGGCACGCCGCTATGTCTTCAGGCTCTAAAGAAGGATATTGTAACAATATTTCTTCAGCCGATTCTCCCGCGCCTAAAAATTCTAAAATTGTTTGCACAGCAATGCGCTTACCACGAATGGTAGGTTTCCCGTTGCAAATTTTTTCATCTATGGTTATCCTGTCGGCTATGTATTCCATGGCGTCATCATTTACCACAAAGATAAGAAATAACAAAAAATACTGTTTATATTTACTCAACCATTTTCAAAATCCATGAATCGCACAAAACTGCTTGCAATATTACTTCCTGTACAGATTATAATAGTAAACCTACTTTCTTTTGTTCCTCAGTTTGTAGAAAATTATTACAGTAGCGGCATATTTCCGTACATAAGCCGTGGCGAGAGGGTTTTGTTTGGGTGGACAGGTTTTTCTATTGGCGACATACTTTACGGTGCAGCGTTGTTTTTGGCAATACGCTGGCTGTGGAAAACACGCAAAACCTGGAAAACCGGCTATAAGCAAAACCTGTTAAAAATAGCGGCATGCCTATCTGTAGTGTATTTTATATTTACCGCATTATGGGCACTAAACTACAGGCGTGTACCTTTGTACAAGAAAATGGGCATAGAAAAAGACTATACCGAAAAAGAACTTATTGCTTTTACCTACAGGCTTATAGACAAAACTAATGCGCTACAACTACAACTTACGCAAAGCGACACTGTAAAGGTTGTAGTACCGTATACGTTAGACAGTATATATGCCAAAGCACCCGAAGCCTATGCGGTACTACAAAAAGCGTTTCCGTATTTTGAATACCGCCATAACAGTATAAAATCGTCATTAATAAGCGTACCCCTTTCGTATATGGGGTTTGGGGGCTATCTTAACCCGTTTACTAATGAAGCACAGGTAAACTGCAAGCTACCCCTGTACAACCTGCCTACTACCACCTGCCACGAAATGAGCCACCAGATAGGTTATGCTAATGAAAGCGAGGCTAACTTTATTGGTTTTATGGCCAGCATACACAGTAACGACCCTTACTTTAAATACTCCGGCTACAG
>JAAXJD010000140.1:0-2851 GCA_012270005.1 Flavobacterium sp.
ACTGATTTCTTGTGTATTTTGCTGTTATCGGATTGTGGTATTAGATTCCGATCTTTCCCGAAACGTGCTGTATCTGGACAAGCTGGTAGATGAATTGGCAAAGGGCAAGGCTATGGAGAAGATATTGAGAAAATAATGTTCGGAATTTTTCAGCGGTTTTTTAAATGCAATCGAACCTCTTAAAGATTACATAACTCAAATAAAAAAGTTAACTTTGCGTGCTTTTAAAACAGATACGAAATGCGTATATCTTACAATTGGCTAAAACAATTTATTAAACTAGACTGGACCTCTGAAGAAACCTCTGCCCTGCTTACTGACCTGGGCCTTGAAGTTGAAGGAGTTGACAAATATGAATCGCTAAAAGGCGGACTTCAGGGCGTAGTGGTAGGCCACGTGCTTACCTGTGTACAGCACCCTAACGCCGACAGGCTGCGCGTAACTACCGTAGACCTGGGCGATGGCAATGCGCCGGTACAAATTGTGTGCGGTGCGCCAAATGTGGCTGCCGGACAAAAAGTCCCTGTAGCAACCATAGGCACTACCCTTTATGACAAAGAGGGAAATGCGTTCCAGATTAAGAAAGGTAAAATACGTGGCGAAGAGAGCCACGGTATGATATGCGCCGAAGATGAACTGGGCATTGGCGAAAGCCATGACGGTATTATGATACTTTCGGAAGAACTTACCCCGGGCACACCGGCTGCCAGGCTGTTTGACATAGCTACAGATGAAGTGTTTGAAATAGGCCTTACCCCTAACCGTGCAGACGCCATGAGTCACCTTGGTGTGGCCCGTGATTTAAAAGCGGGGCTTTCACAAAAAAATGTCCATACAGAACTTATAACACCATCGGTAAGTAACTTCAGGGTAGACAAACGTATCCTTAAAATGGATGTACGTGTGGAAGACACAAAGCGTGCGCCGCGCTACTGCGGGGTTACCATTTCGGGGGTTACGGTAAAGCCTTCTCCGGCATGGTTACAAAACAGGCTTAAAGCCATTGGCCTTACGCCAAAAAACAATATTGTAGACGTAACCCACTATGTACTGAACGAACTCGGCCAGACACTGCACGCCTTTGACGCAGCTAAAATAAAAGGTAATAAGGTAATTGTAAAAACAGCTACTGCAGGTACAAAGTTTGTAACCCTGGATGATGTAGAGCGGACCTTACACGAAGAAGACCTTGTTATTTGCGACGAAAAAGGTCCTATGTGTATTGCCGGTGTTATGGGCGGCAAGGACTCGGGAGTTACAGATACTACGGCTACCATTTTCCTTGAAAGCGCATACTTTAACCCGGTTTCTATAAGAAAAACGGCAAAACGCCACGGCATAAGCAGCGACGCTTCGTTCCGTTTTGAAAGAGGTATAGACCCTAACATTACGCAGTATGCCCTTAAACGTGCAGCACTGCTAATACAGGAAACGGCTGGTGGCGAAATCACATCAGACATTGAAGACCAGTACCCTAAAAAGATAGAAGACCATTCGGTTTTCCTGAGCTTTGAAAATGTAACCCGTGTTATAGGCCAGGAACTTCCGAAAGAAACCATTAAGAAAATACTGGTATCGCTGGACATAAAAATAAGCACCATGTCTGAAAAAGGGCTTGGGCTTGTAATTCCGTGCTACCGTGTAGATGTAGAACGCGAAATAGACGTTATAGAAGAAATCCTTCGCATATACGGCTATAACAATATTGGCTTCACGCAAAAGTTAAACGCTTCTATATCAAATTCTTCGCGTACCGAAGATTACAAGTTACAAAACATTGTAGCCACCCAGCTTACCTCGTTAGGGTTTAACGAAATGATGGCGAACAGCCTAACCAGCCCGGAATACATTGCGTTAAGCGAAAACCTTAAAGAAGAGCATAATGTAACCATGCTTAACCCGCTGAGCAGCGACCTTGCCGTAATGAGGCAGTCGTTACTGTTTAGCGCGCTTGAGGCCGTATCGTTTAACATAAACCGCCGCAGGAGCGACCTTAAGTTCTTTGAGTTTGGCAAAAGCTACCATAAAATAGAAGGCAACTATACAGAGAATAAACACCTTACACTAACCGTTACCGGAAACCGCACCGCTGAAACGTGGACACAAGTGCAAAAAAGCACTGATTTCTTCCAGTTTAAGGGTATAGTAATGCAGCTGTTCTCACGCCTTGGTTTACACAAGGTGCAGACGCAGCCACTTACAAATGATGTGTTTGCCGAAGGTATAGCCTTTTCTATAGGCACTGAAACAGTGGTAGAATTCGGTTCGCTTAAAAAGGATGTACTTAAACATTTTGGCATTAAACAAGATGTGCTTTTTGCCGACTTTAACTTGGCCGCAGTAACCAAAATCGTATCGGGTAAAATTAAATTTACAGAGATTTCTAAGTTCCCTGAGGTTCGCCGCGATTTGGCACTACTAGTAAATACAGAGGTTAACTTTGAGGATATTTATAAAACGGCTGTACTTAGCGAAAAAGCATTGCTAAAAGACGTAAGTTTATTTGATGTATACGAAGGAAAGAACCTTCCTGAAGGTAAAAAATCGTATGCGGTGAGTTTTGTACTGCAAGACAGCACCAACACACTTACCGATGACCAGATAGACAAAATAATGAATAAGATTAGGCAAAACCTGGAAAAAGAAACAGGAGCCACGCTACGTTAATACAGCACTAAGCATATAAAGGCCTTACACCTTACTTTAGAGTACCTGGTACACTAAAATAGGTTGTAAGGCTTTTTTTATGCCGGTAATCGGGTACGCGATTCAGCTTTGATTTACATTTGAAAATACACATAAATAAAACAAATTAATTTTTTAAATGAAATATTTGGAAAAATTAGGCACG
>JAAXJD010000140.1:2861-9763 GCA_012270005.1 Flavobacterium sp.
TAATATTATTATTGTAATTTTAGTTCGTAATAATTTTTTATTTCATAATTTGCAAGTATAATTTCACCTGACAACTACGATTAATTATGAGTACCATAACCCGTTTGTTTGATTTTCCTTACTACCAACTTGAAAAGTACCCCCTTAAGGCGGCACTGGTTACCAAGTACGGAGACACCTGGGTGCCTACCTCTACACAGGAATATATAAATAAGGCCAACGCTTTTAGCCGCGGGCTGCTGCGCATGGGCGTAAAAAAGAACGATAAAATAGCCGTAATATCGCACAACAACCGCACCGAGTGGAATATTGCCGACATAGGCATACTGCAAACCGGGGCGCAAAATGTGCCGGTATACCCTACCATATCTGAAGAAGATTTTGAATACATACTAAACCACTGTGGGGCAATTTATGTTTTTGTTTCCAACGAAGATTTGTACCAAAAGATACACTCCATAAAAGATAAAATCCCTGCCGTAAAGGAAATATATGCCTTTGAAGCCGTTAATGGGTGTAAGAGCTGGGAAGAAGTTTTACAGCTGGGCGAAGACACCGCCAATCAACCCGAAGTTGAGGCTATAAAAAACAGCATATCTACTGAGGATTTGGCTACTATTATATACACATCGGGTACTACAGGCAGGCCAAAGGGTGTAATGCTGTCGCACAAAAACATTGTAAGCAATGTGCTTATGAGCGAAGAGCGTGTACCGTTTGAAAAAGGAAAAAGCGTATCGCTCAGCTTTTTACCGGTGTGCCACATTTATGAGCGCATGATACTGTACATTTACCAGTACGTGGGGGTTTCAATCCACTTTGCAGAAAGTATAGAAAAAGTAAGCGCTAACATTAAGGAGGTTTGCCCTGATGTTATTACCGCTGTACCAAGGCTTTTAGAAAAAGTGTACGACGCGATTATAGCTAAGGGCAGCGAACTTACAGGTATAAAATACAAGCTGTTCTTTTGGGCAGTAGAAGTTGGCTTACAGTACGAACCGTATGGCGCTAACGGCTGGTGGTACGAGTTTAAACTAAAAATAGCGCGTAAGCTTATTTTTAGCAAATGGAAAGCCGGCCTTGGCGGAAAGCTGGGACTTATGGTAAGTGGTAGTGCTGCCATACAACCAAGGCTTGCCCGTGTTTTTGCAGCGGCTGAAATACCTGTAATGGAAGGCTACGGCCTTACCGAAACATCACCGGTAATATCGGTTAACGATATGCGAAACAGAGGCTTTAAAGTGGGTACCGTAGGTAAACCGCTTAAAGGCGTAGAAGTAAAAATAGCTGCTGATGGTGAAATACTTACCAAGAGCGACAGCGTAATGATGGGCTACTATAACGACCCTGAAAAAACCGCCGAAGTGATTACCGACGGTTACTTTCACACAGGTGATATAGGCGAAATAGACAGCGACGGATTCCTTAAAATAACCGACCGGAAGAAAGAGATGTTTAAAACATCGGGCGGTAAATACGTGGCGCCGCAGCTTATAGAAAACGCCATGAAACAAAGCCGTTTTATAGAGCAAATCATGGTTATAGGCGAAGGCGAAAAAATGCCTGCCGCATTTATTCAGCCTGATTTTGCATTTGTAAAACAATGGGCTACCCGCCACGGACTGAAGTTGGAAAACAATGCCGATATAGCCAACAGCAAGGAAGTACACGAACGTCTTCAGGAAGAAATAGAGGCTGTAAATAAAAAATTTGGCCACTGGGAACAGGTGAAAAAATTTGAGATAACCCCTGAGGTTTGGAGCGTGGAAGGCGGCGAAATGACCCCTACCCTAAAGCTGAAACGTAAACAGATTAAAGAGAAATACAAAGCGCTGTATGATAAGATATACGGCGGAGACAGATAGACTTTTAAAGCAGCCTTCGGGCTGTTTTTTTTGTACCTTGAGCTAAATTGATAACATGAAGTTTTTGAAACAATATAAGCTATTACCCATAATACTACTAATATCAGTTATACTGTATTCATTCCCCAGTGGACTTGATCTCTCTAACGATAAATTTATCTTCTATACAACCAACCCCAAGACCGAAAACATCATCCTATATTATAAAGACCATTCGGGTAAGCGCATAGGTACATTGGGCAACCTGAAAACACATATAAGTAAAGAGGGTAAAAAACTACTCTTTGGCATGAATGGCGGTATGTTTCAGGAAGATTTTTCGCCGGTAGGGCTATACATAGAAAATGGTAAAACCATTCGGAAACTTAATACACGCAACGCCGGGGGCAACTTTTACATGAAGCCGAACGGTGTGTTTTATATCGCCAAAAATGGCAAGGCTACGGTATGCAAAACGGAGGATTTTCGCCCCTCGCCTACTGTGCAATACGCAACCCAAAGCGGCCCCATGCTGGTTATAAACGGAACGCTACACCCTGATTTTAAAGAAGGCTCAACCAACCTGAATATACGTAACGGCGTGGGCATCTTACCTGATGGCAAAGTCCTTTTCGCAATGAGTAAAACCGAAGTGAACTTCTATGAGTTCGCCAAATTCTTTAAAGACAAAGGCTGTAAAAATGCACTTTACCTTGATGGTTTTGTATCGCGTGCTTATGCCCCTTCGCAAAACTGGCTGCAAACCGATGGCAATTTTGGGGTGATGATAGGGGTAAGTAAAAAATAAAGCCCCGAAAACCGGGCTACTATTTTTTACAGGGATTTAATTTTATCTACAAATGTAAAGTCGCTTACAACCTTATCATAACTGGCCTGAGATCCTATTGTTTCTACACCACCTTCAATAACTCCTTTATGCCATCCCTCATTCTTTCCATGGGCGTACACTTTAGCAGCCACCTGATTTACAAAACCTGTTTCACCTGCCGCTTTTAGGGCATCGAGTGCAAAGTACAGCGTGGTAAAACCTGTATACTCTCCTTTACAAAGTATATGCACATATTTTTTTAAAGCCGCCACTTTTTCTGCATCCTGCGGATTGTCTTTTACCATCCCGATAAGATCTTTCTTAACAAGTATAATGTAAGCCAATTGTTGCTTTGCTGAAGCTCGTAATGAAGCTCTATAAAGTTGATCAAAATATTTCCAGCTTACATTTGCATCATCCTGCTTTTCAATAAGATTATACTACAGGTATAAAATCCCCAGCTCATCATCATTATCTACACTAAGGTACATTAATTGGGTTTTATATTCCTTTGACTGAGTTTCCTGTTTAACAGAAAACAGGTTACCTGATGCATAAGAAACAATAACAAACCCACCTGCTAACAACAGCGTAAGCATACCTAACTTAATAGTATTTTTTTTCATATATGTAAGATTATATAATTGTAACAATATGAGCATGCCTATGATAAAGGCATACAAACGATTTTTGAACGATAAAAGTCAGAATTAATAAAAGACAGGGGTACCGGAAAGCTCCGCGTACCGGTTGTTGGTTTTTGTCTGTTAATAACACTTACAAAAGTATAATTTTGGTTCTTAAAATAAAAGAAAAAACTTACTGAAAAATGTGTTATTTCACTAACATTGTTGATATTGACGACTATATTTGCAACCCAATAAAACAAGAAAATCGAAGCCCAATTAAACCTCACAAAATAACAAAATCTGTAATCAACCCAATGAACGAAAAACACATAACACACCTTAGTAAGTCCCTGAGCCTCGTGCTACGCCATTCACCCGAAACCATAGGCATCATACTTGACGAAAACGGCTGGACAGATGTAGATACACTTTTGACGCAAATGAACCTAAAAGGTGAACCTATAACACGGGAATTACTTACTATAGTAGTAGACACCAACAACAAAAAACGTTTTGCCTTTAATGAAGATGGGAGTAAAATACGTGCCAGCCAGGGGCACTCGGTAAATGTAGACCCGGGCTATACCCCACAACAACCACCGCAATTATTATATCACGGTACGGCACTACAGTTTAAAGACAGTATCATTAAAAACGGCATCCTGAAACAAAACCGTACCCACGTTCACCTGAGTGCCGATACCGAAACGGCTAAAAATGTGGGAAGCCGACACGGCAAACCATTCATTTTCACTATTGATGCCAACCAAATGTATAAAGACGGTTACCTTTTTTATGTTTCGGAAAACGGTGTATGGTTAACTGATACTGTGCCACCTGTATACCTAAGCAAGTAAATTACGTATAATTTTAACAGCGAAACAGCTATCACATCGCCTCCGGGCGATGTTTCTTTTTATGCCTATTTTAAAAAAATCCCTATATTTACGTAGGCATGCATAGCATTATGTGTAATTTTAGCCCAAATATTTTTCATTACACATAAAAATATTTTTAATTTAATATGCATGCATAATATTTTTTTGTATATTTGAAACACCAAGTAGTATGAAAGACAAAACTATTGACTATGTACTAAGGGCTACCTGGCAGGCCGTATCGAGGATGTATAATGAAGAGGCTTCAAAATACGGCGCTACTATGTCGGTAGGATTTGCGCTCTTAAGCATTGATAAAGAAAACGGTATACCCAGTACGGCACTTGGCCCGCAAATGGGCATGGAGCCTACAAGCCTTACCCGTACCTTAAAAAGTATGGAGGAAAAAGGGCTTATTGTCAGGAAAAAAAATCCGGTAGACGGCCGTGGGGTACTTATACACCTGAGCAAGCAGGGTAAGGAAAAACGCGACCTGAGCAAGCAGGTGGTGCTTACGTTTAACGACGTTATTAAGCAGCACATACCGCAGGAAAAACTGGATACCTTTATGGAAGTGGCCGAAAAGATTAATGAACTGATAGCCGAACGCCAGATTTTCAACAACGAAAACGAAACCAAATAGAGCAGGAAACTACCCTTTGGCGTTTCCTCTCTTAAAAGAATAAACAAATAAACTATAACAACAAACTTTATAGATGAAACGCACTATTAAAAAGGCAGCCGTAATAGGCTCCGGCGTTATGGGCAGTGCTATTGCCGCCCATTTAGCCAATATTGGTGTAGAAGTTTTGCTACTGGATATTCCGCCCAAGGAACTTACCGAAGCAGAACAGAAAAAAGGCCTTAGTTTAACAGACAAAGCCGTAAGGAACCGTATAGTGAATGACCACCTGGCCAATTCGCTAAAGAGCAAGCCCTCTCCTATTTACCACCAAAAATTCGCCAGCCGCATCGCTACCGGAAACACCGAAGACGATATGCAAAAACTTGCCGAAGCGGACTGGATTATAGAGGTAGTAGTAGAAAGGCTTGATATTAAGCAAAAGGTATTTGAACAAGTAGAAAAATACCGTAAACCGGGTACCCTGATTACCTCTAACACATCGGGTATCCCTATACAGTTTATGAGCGAGGGACGCAGCGAGGATTTCCAGAAACACTTCTGCGGGACACACTTCTTTAACCCTCCGCGCTATCTTAAGTTATTCGAAATCATACCCGGCCCAAAAACTGATCCTGAAGTACTGGCTTTCCTGAACAATTATGGCGAGCAGTACTTGGGCAAAACGTCGGTAGTGGCAAAAGATACCCCTGCCTTCATCGGCAACCGTATAGGTATTTACGGTATCATGAGCCTGTTCCACCAGGTTAAGGAGTTGGGACTTACCATAGAGGAAGTAGACAAGCTTACAGGCCCTGTTATTGGCAGGCCGAAAAGTGCAACCTTCCGTACCGTAGACGTGGTGGGGCTTGATACCCTGGTACACGTAGCCAACGGTTTATACGAAAACTGCCCTAACGACGAGCAGCACGAGCTGTTTAAGCTGCCTGATTTCATCAGCAAAATGATGGAAAACAAATGGCTGGGCAGCAAAACCGGACAGGGTTTCTACAAAAAGGTAGATAAGGATATCCTGGCACTGGATCTTGATACGCTGGAATACCGCGCTCAGAAAAAAGCATCGTTTGCTACACTGGAGCTTACAAAAACCATAGACAAGCCTATAAACCGCTTTAAGGTACTGGTTGGCGGAAAAGACAAAGCAGGAGCGTTTTACCGTAAAAACTTCGCGGGAACCTTTGCTTATGTAAGCCACCGCGTACCCGAAATTACAGACGACCTGTATAAGATAGACGACGCCATGAAAGCCGGCTTCGGTTGGGAAAATGGCCCATTTGAAATTTGGGATGCCGTAGGTGTACAAAAAGGGCTTGAGCTTATTAAAGCCGAAGGACTTGAAGCTGCTGCATGGGTAAACGATATGCTTGCAGCAGGTATTACAAGCTTCTACACCATTAAAGAAGGTGCTACATACTATTACGACATTGCATCTAAATCGCACAAAAAAGTGCCGGGACAAGATGCGTTTATCATACTGAACAACATTCGCGAAAGCAAAAAAATATGGAGCAACAGCGAGGCCATTATCCAGGATTTGGGCGATGGTATCATTAACCTGGAGTTCCAGAGCAAGATGAATACTATAGGCGGTGGTGTGCTTCAGGGCATAAACAAAGCCATTGACCTTGCCGAAAAAGAATACGACGGCCTTGTTATAGGTAACCAGGCGGCTAACTTCTCGGTGGGCGCTAACCTTGCCATGATTTTTATGATGGCGGTAGAACAGGAATATGATGAGCTTAATATGGCGATTAAAATGTTCCAGGACACCATGATGCGTGTACGCTACTCGTCTATACCGGTAGTAGTGGCTCCTCATGGCATGACCCTTGGTGGTGGCTGCGAAATGAGCCTTCATGCCGATAAAGTTGTGGCTGCTGCCGAAACTTATATTGGCCTTGTAGAATTTGGTGTAGGCGTTATTCCGGGTGGCGGAGGTTCTAAAGAAATGGCGGTACGCGCGGCAGATCTTTGGCACAAAGACGACGTGGAACTGCACGTGCTTCGCGCACACTAGCTACCCCGTGGTCCGCCTAACGTTTATCCTTCGGGAGACGAGGCATTGGAGATTGAGTTGAT
>JAAXJD010000006.1 GCA_012270005.1 Flavobacterium sp.
ATCTACTGATATAGGGCTTTTTTCGTTTTGGTACGACTCCTAAATGGACTGAAAAAGAGCGTTTTGCGCTGAAAATATGTTAAATTGAGGGAAGTTTAATATCTGGATATTCGGGATTCATGAAACTATTTCTAAGAATTGGAATAGATATTGACAATCAGTGAACTTTCATGTTAGTTTAATGCCTTTCGCTTTTCCTAAAACTATTATAGAGAGTATTAAAAGCATTTGCGATTTCGGCACTTGGTGCCAAATACAGTAACGCTAATTAGACCTGTTGAAAGGTGTTCAGTTTTGGGGTTTATGATATGGGAATATATATTTCCAGTTATTTCTAAAAATTTTTGATAACAGTCCTAAGTGATATGGCTACCCTTTGTCAAGGGTGCATCAATGAGTATCCTTTGGCTTTCGATTGATTTTTAATAACGCTATTCAAGCTTTACCATTTGGTTGGTTTCCCAAAATATTCAAGTACATTAGTTCCACTTTCATACCAGTTTGTAGCTTCTTTTTAAGCATCGATGCGTTATACCCAGGAATATGAAACTAGACTTAACGATATTGTGTCAATGGTAAAAATATTTTGTTTATAAATAACTAATAACAGTCTGCTATCAGTTGTCCTCTTTTTTTGAATTCGGTCAAGGATTCAAAATTGTTGTATTTCAAGATGTTCTCTAATTCACGTTCTACATCCATTTGCATTGCAACAGACCCGCATAGCATTATAATTCCCCCACCTTTGAGGTGATTTATAAAATAATCTGAATCTCTCCGTATCAGATCCATTACATACATCTTATTTATTTCCCTTGAAAATGCAAAATGAAAACCCTTTAGATGATATTTTTGCATTTCAGCCACGGCTATATTTTTATAATACGCAGTTAAATTTGTTTCTCTCCTGAAACCGCTATATAGCTGATAGTAATATTTTTTATTTCCTTGGGTGAACATCCCTAAAAATGGTGCTATCCCTGTTCCGTTAGCAATCATTATTACCGACTTGTTTTCAGGTAAGTGAAAGCCAGTATTCCTTACAACACTCGCTTTAAAATTGTCCCCAATATTTAAGTTGTTCAAAAAATTAGAGCCGATACCATATTCATGTAACTTAATGACTAACTGTATATTATTATTGACTCGGCCAATAGAGTACAGTCGCTCGGTACTGTCATTCAGCGGATATATAGCGAGCAAATCACCCGATGTAAAGCGTAAAAAGTTTTGCGCTTTAAGCGTTAGGATAAAAGTACTTTCGTTATCTGATTTCTTATCTATAACCGTAAAGTTTTTAAGTGTAGTCGGTTTTTTATCGTAAATAGCAGGTGTAGAAGCTAACGGTATATTATTTTCCTCAGACCATTTCTTTACCCAATTAGTAAATTCAATCAGCGATTTATTGTTTACTGTGTGTAGTGGCGACTGCTTAGCCCATTTTTTATTTTTTAGTGTATCGTGTACTTTTTTAGCGTAACCACAATAATCAGGGTAGTTAGTAGAGCCAAACCCGACTACCGATGTTTTAATGATATTGGGCTGTTCTACATTGTTTAGTAATTGTAGTATTTTATTTGCATTGGCAGGCGCATCGCCGAGTCCGTGCGTTGCAGTAAATATTATGAGGTGAGTTGCGTTGTCGTATTTTTGATAATTATTGGCGTATGAAAGATGAGATTTATAGCCCGTTGTAACCAGCTGTTTATGAATTGCATTTGCAAATCTAAGCGTACTTCCGTTTTCAGATCCTACAAGTATTATGATAGAACTATCTTGGATAGTGTATTTGTTTTTTATTTTTACAGCTCGACGCTTTAGCGTAATGGCAAATCCGGAGTATATAAAAAACAGGATACTGAAGCACGAGCATAACAGGATTAATGCCCAAATTATGCCACTACGTCCGGTGTGTAACTCTAAGCTTAGACCTGAAAAAACTGTAGTAGCTTTATAGGGGAAATTACTTAAAACATTACCATTAAATTGGCTTACAACCAGTTCACGATCTTTAAGCTTAAGTGTGTAATACTCATCAGGGTCGTCTGTAAATGGAAATTCTATTTTTGTAACATCAGCAAGCAATATGTTTTGGAAAGTGGGCATTTTTGCCAAATCAAGCCTTTTGGTTTCTGTATGCTGTAATGGTATTTTATGTTGTATTTTTTCTTCGCCGAAAAAATGAAACCTATCCAGAGAAAGGTACGTACCTGTAAACGATAATATAAATATAGGTAAGAGTGCAAGCCTGCCGCCAGATACATGGTAGCGCGACAAAAAACTTTCATCATTTATTTTAGCGAAAAACCGTTTAAAACTTTTTTGTCTTTTTAATACTAATGCAGCTCCCGAAATAGTAATTAGCAACAGTAAAAACGCATTAATGCCTACAAATATGCGCCCTGTTTCGTGTAAAAATAACGACCGGTGAAATGATGTAACCCATTTAATAAAAGCACTCTCTTTATGTGGTGTTCCCAGTATTTTTCCTGTGAGCGGATCTACATAGGCATTAACATCATTATCATTGGCGTCCATACCCTGCAAGGTAACAAAGCCGTTATAATCTACGCTTATTTCGCTGATTTCCGAATATTTTTGTCGCAAAACGGAAAGGCTTTGTGACAAGGTAATTTTATTGAATTGCGCTACGCGATACGGTTCGGTCTTATGAGCTATAGTATCAGCCGCTAAAATAACACCTGTAACTGATGCCAATATAAGAAACAGGCCAGAGCATAAAGCGAGCAAAAGATGGGCGTAGCGCCATACAGATAAGGTCATTAACCGGGCGTTTTTGCTGTTATTCTACTTTACTAAGTTTTACAAACTTTATGTAGCCTTTACCTTCGGTTTTTTGAGAAAGTCCCTCAGTAGTTAGAGGAATTTCAACCTCTGTAGTATAATATTTCTGGTCTTCTACGGCACTCTCAAAACTTATTTTGTAACCTTTGTTTACTTTGGTTTCGTCCAGCTCCAGCGTGGTAACATTACGATCGCCACCGTTAGCCGATGCTCCTGTAACGGCACTTATGTTTTCAGGCATTTTAATCTGCGATTTGTGCCATTCTTTTAGGCTTTTGTACCACTTCCTGTCGTCGCCCATTACGTAAAGGGTTTTTTCATATTGACCTTTTGGGTTAATTAATGATACTACTATATAAGCACCTTCGCCACTATAGCTGTTCATTTGGAGCATGCATTTGTATTTTGCCGACTGTGCCGATGCAGTCATAGAGGCTATCCCGATTGCCAGTACTGCTATTATGTTTTTAAAAAGTGATTTCATTATTTTAAAAATTCTATTGATATGTTATTCATTTTAAAATACGCGTTTTCGTTGGCCAAATCATATGCCGTTTCGTCTAAGTCTGTTTTTACGGCCTTATCAGCACCCGCTCCCACTAAGTATTTTAACACAGCATCGTCTTTAGCTGTTAGTGCGGCCCTGTGCAGTGCTGTAAGCCCAGCAGCATTTTTTGCATTGATGTCAATTTTTATGTCATCAAGTTTTTTAAACAGTGCTAACTCTTGTTTTGCTGCTGCAAGATGTAATAATGTGCTTCCGTCTTTTTGTGGGATACTAACATTAAAACCTTTAGCCTTTAATAGGTTGAGCTTACTGTCGAAATCATCCTGCTCATTACTTTTGCCTTTCGGAGTTCTTTCGGGCCTGTACGATTCTATCAAATAATAGGCAAGGTTGTTACCGCTTTTATCTGTGATATTTATATTCGCGCCACTGTCTATTAGTAACGCCGCAATTTCTGTACTGCCAGACGCTATGGCATTTGTCAACGCCGACTGCCCTTTGCTGTTTACAGCATTGATATCTTTAACTTTAGGAAAAAGCAGCTTTACTGTTTGCAAATCTTTACTACCCGCTGCAATAATAAATGGAGTATTGCCGTCTACGTTTGGCTGATTTACTTCTGTACTTTTTTCCAGGAAATACGTAATTATTTCAGATTGGTTTGGCTTCCTAACCAGGTAATGCAATACATTGTACCCCTCTTTGGAAATAAATGCGGGCTTAAGTTTTTGCTCTTCAACGAGAAATCTATACACCTCTATAGTGTTGCTGCTGCGGCGTGCCCCTTGTGCGGCAATGATAAGTGCGTTTCCGGTAGCTTTAGAACCTTTTGCTAAAAAAGATTTTAAGTTATCAAGATTTCCTGTGCGGGCGGCGTAATCAAATACCGTGGCTCCGTTGTTATCGGTGTCTTTTACACTTAAGCCTTTGCTCACAAGATAGTTTGTAACTTTAAGTTCCTTATCGTTTGGTGCGCAGAGCATGAGCAGGGTAGCGCCGTTAGCATATTTTTTCTTTGGTCCAGTACCCGCTTTAAAAAAGCTTTCAAAGACCTGGATATTTACCAGCCCATTTGATGCTGCAAAAGCCAAGGGGCTATTACCGTGGCTATCTTCCAGGTTAATGTCGTATCCTTTATGTATTAGAAAGTCAACAAGTTCACCATTTCCTTTGTAGGCTGCCCAGTGCAGGTAAGTACGCCCGTCATGGGTTATTTTATTAACGCCATTACCTTGCTGCTCCAATAAAAATTTTATTGTGGAAAGCGGTGCATCGTTATTAATGGCAAGCACGGTAGGATCAAAGGCATTCGGATTCAATTCTGAAGGATTAGCTCCCTTAGCTATCTCAGACTGTACTGCAGTAATATCCGGTGACTTTTTCCAAAAGTCGGCGCTTAAAAGTGTGTTATTTTGTTGTGCGTTAGCAAAGAATGCTGCTAACAACAGAGCCGTCAAAAATGTTTTTTTCATGGTAGAATATTTGGGTCAGGATTGCCGTAAACCATTCTGCAAAAATACGTACACAGTAGCAAACACGCTGCAAAGTGTAGGTGATACAGGAATGTATTGCGGTAAATGCTGACAGCGCAAATATACAACCAAATAATTTATTTAGAATTGTTATAAATAATATTTTTTCAATTTATTTTATGAAGCATATAGTAAACTGTGTACGGTTTTCAGTGCCATTATAGCTAAGGTATCCGCCGTGGCCTTCTATAATATTTTTAGAAAGTGTAAGCCCGATGCCGCTGCCTTGTTTCCTTGTAGTAAAGAACGGTAGGAAAATCTTGTCTTCAATTTCTTTATCTATACCGTGGCCTGAATCAGATATGGTGATAAACAGGCGTTCATTTTTTTCTGCTGAACTTATAACTACCTCTTTTTCAATAGTTTGTTCAGTGGCATAAAGGCTATTGGTAAGTAGGTTTATAAATAGTTGTTCTATTTGCAGCTCATCGGCCATTACGGTCATATCGCCCTGTACATTATTAATTATTGTAACATCTTTTTCTTTGAAAACAGGCAGCATCAGCTTCAGTGCCTGCGCTATCAGCAGTGTGAGGTTTACAGGCTTCTTTTCAGGAGAGGGTAGCATGGCCAGCTTGCGGTAGCTGTCTATAAAATTTTGCAGGTGGTTACTGCGCTGAATCATAGTGCCTACACTTTGCCTTATGTCTGCAATATCGTCTGTGGAGAGTTGCGGCTGCTGTACCAGTTCATCAAGGTTTTGAGAAAGCGAACGTATAGGCGTAACCGAATTCATAAGTTCATGCGAAATTACTTTCATAAGGTTTATCCATGCATCTTTTTCGCGTTTTGCTACCACGTTTTGTATAGAATCAAGCAATATTGTGTAGTACACTTTTCCAAAGGTTACAGACCTTGCGCTTTGGAACATAAAGGCATGGCTTTCGCCATCGGGTGTTTTTATTTGTACCGAGGTACGTATGTCCTGAAAACCACGGCTTTCTACCAGGTTAAATAATGCCGGCAGGTGTTTTTCCATGTATTTCAACCGTGTAACCGATGGTACTTCAAAATAGCGCTTAAAGTAATCATTTATAAAAAACACTTCCCATTCATTGTTATTTTGATATAATATAATAGCAGCCGATTCCATACTGTTTAGTATGGATCGGTAAATGATATCCTGCGTTTCTTTTTCATGACGCCTATCTTTAAGAACATCGTAAAGTTTTACAAGGTTCGCGTAACCCGAATGTTTTTCAGAAGCGCCAAAGTTTGATGAGAAGTCGTTGTTTAAAATCGCGGTTATGGTTTTGTCGTAAAACGAAAAATAGGATTTAATGTGGCTAAAAAGTTCCAGTAAAAGCACCAAAACTAGCAATCCGCAAAAAAAAGCAGTGTAGTATAATGCCTTACTAAGACAAAATACACCGGCTGTAGCTACGCCCAGTGTAGCCAAAAGCCGTAACAATAAGTAGGTATAAAAAGAAGGTGACTTCATGCCGTTTAGTCTTTAGCAATTTCGTATTTATCCATGCGGCGGTACAGTGCCGCACGCGACAGCCACAGTTCATCTGCAGCGCGGCTCACGTTATAGTGATGTTTTTGCAGCGCACGCACAATAGTGTTTTTCTCAATATCGCTGAGTGGCGCATCGCTGGTAGTGACGGTTTCGGTTATGGTTTCTAAATCAAGATCGGCCAGCGTTATGGTATTTCCTTCGCATAATATTACGGCTCGTTCAATACGATTTTCCATTTCTCGGATGTTACCGCTCCAGTTGTGCCTTTCCAGCATGGGTTTTACATCATCGGCAAACTGTAATGGCGGGTATCCGTATTTGTCGCCCATTTTTTACAGTAAAAACTCTGCCAGCGGAATAAGGTCTTCATTGCGCTCACGTAGCGGCGGAAGCGTTATAGACATGGTGTTAATACGGTAGTAAAGGTCTTCCCTAAAGTTTTTAGCGTTAACTTCCTGTTTTAAATCCAGGTTGGTAGCCGTAATAATCCGCGCGTTTACAGGGCGTGGTTTTCCTTCTCCCAGCCGTGTAACCTGTCGGTTTTGTATTACCTGTAGCAGCTTAGATTGCAGGTGTAGCGGCACATTTCCTATTTCGTCTAAAAAAAGGGTGCCACCTTCTGCAAGCACAAAGCTGCCCGGGCTATCTGTATTGGAATCGGTAAAGTCACCTTTTCCGTACCCAAATACTTAGCTTTCAAAAATATTTTCGTATAAAGCGCCCAGGTCTACGTGTATAACCGGTTTTGCCGCGCGGTTACTGTGCGTGTGTATATAGTGCGCCAGTACATACTTACCTGTACCATTTTCGCCCAGTATTAATACGTTAGCATCGGTATTAGCTACTTTACCGGCCAGGTTATACGCCTTTGTTATTACCGCTGATTCTCCGGTAAAAAAGCGTTCTGTGTTATTATCTTTCTCTGATTTTTTTCGTGTTTTCCTGCTTTCGGCTACAGCTGATTTTACCACTTCCAGCAGCTTATCGTTGTCCCATGGTTTTAGGATGTAGTCATAAGCTCCCAGTTTAAGTCCTTCCACGGCAGTTTCTACCTTACCAAACGCTGTCATAAGTATAACAAGCGTGTTAGGAGACAGCGTTTTAATTTCCCTTAGCATATAAATGCCTTCGCGTCCGTCTTCAAAACCTATGCGGTAGTTCATGTCCAGCAAAACCACGTCAATTTCGTTTTCAGCCAATAAAGTGATGGCTTTTTTAGGTTCTGCAAGGGTATAAATATGCTCAAAATGTTTTTTAAGCGCCATTTTAGAAGCAAAAAGTATGTCTTCCTGATCGTCTATTATTAATATGGAAGCCTGTGTCTTTTTCATGAACTGTTCGGTATCGGACAAAAGTGTCCGATATCGGACACTTACGGTAAATTGGTAATTATATATAGTTCTGGAAAACAGTGTTTTATAAATTTTAAATGCGTGGCACAATATTGTTATTATGTATGCCAAACAAAACGATAATGGACACTGTTGTTACCCGTAAAAGTAAAAAAAATAAATACCTGCTGATAGCTGTACCTGCTTTTTTAGCATTAGGCTTTGCAGGATACACTGTAGCTACAAAAGAAAGAAGCCTGAATGTAAAGGCATCTGAAATTAGTATAAAAACGGTAGAGACGGCCTACTTTGAAGATTTTATAGTATTTCAGGCCACGGTAGAGCCTATGCGCTCTACATTGTTAAACGTTGTTGAAGGTGGTTCTATACAAGAGATATTTGCGTCAAACGGAGATATGGTTACAAAAGGCCAACCTCTTGCAAGGCTGTACAACCCCAACAGCGAACTTAATTACATGACCCAGGAAACTTCTATTATAGAACAGATAAACAACCTGAATAAGGCAAGGCTGGACCTGAGCAACCAGGAACTTAGCATGTCTAAAGACCTAATAGCCATAGAGCACGATTACCAGGATGCTAAAAATCTGTACGACCTGAATGAAAAGTTGTACAAGCAGGAAATACTGAGCAAAAACGAGTGGGAAAAAACCCAAGAAAATTTTAGGTTTCAAAAAGAACGCAAAAAAATAATACAGCAAACCATGCAGCGCGAAAAGGCTGCTAACCGCCAGCAGTCGGCTCAAATGGCGCAGTCACTCGCTGTTATGCAAAAAAGCCTTGATATACTTAGGAATAACAAGAAAAACTTTTTGGTTACCGCACCACTTACTGGAAGGTTAACCTCTTTTGAGCCTGTACTGGGTAAAAATTATACCACCGGAGAAAGCATTGGTAAAATAGATGTTATGCAGGGGTACAAACTTGTAGCCGAAATAGATGAGTTTTACCTGCCACGCGTATCTGCAAACCAAAAGGGTAAAATAGATTATAAAGGCGAGGAGCTGAATGTGGTGGTAACAAAGGTAATACCTGAGGTTAAAAAAGGGCGCTTTATTGCAGAGTTGAATTTTGTAACTGATAAACCCATTAACATAGAGCAGGGTCTAAGTTTTGGCGTAAGGCTTATGCTTAGCGAAAAAGCTAAAACTACGGTAATTCCACGCGGCAGTTTTGATGATGTTACCGGTGGTAAATGGATTATTGTGGTAAACGGTAACAAAGCAGTTAGGAAAGACATTACGCTGGGTCGCGAAAATCCGGTGTACAATGAAGTGCTTTCCGGACTTAAAGCGGGCGAAAAGGTAATTACCAGTAATTATAACGATTATAAAGAAGTTAAAGTTTTAAATATTGAAGAATAAATAAATACATACAATTATGATACGAACAGTTTTAGCCGCCATATTATTGGTTTTCGGATGCCTTACATTACAGGCGCAGCAATCATTAGCGTTAAACGCGAAAGGTACTTTTTTTGAGGATTCGGTTTCAGGTTATGAGGGCTGGAGTAATAGCAACGGAGACAACTTTACCAAAGCGAATTACAGGTACTACAACGGAGTTACATACATTATAATGAAACAATAGCAGGACATGAGCTTAACATTTAATTGTGAGTGTCAGGTGATAAAGTGTTGATTGGTCGTAAGTGTTTTAGCTGTCGAGACCGCGGCTGATGAACTTAGCTTTGATGCCAATGCTACCAAAACAGCAGTAATCACGCTGAAAAAAGGCGAAACCTACAAAGTGATGTTTAAAGGTAACGAAACAAAAGGATCTTATAAATGCAGTTGGGTTACCGCACCAATTTAAAAAAGGAGCTCAATCATCATCAAATCAAATCATAAAACAAAACACAATCAAAACCAATTTATGAAAAAGTTAATCATATTTTTTTTTATCGGTTTAACATTTTCGCTACAGGCGCAAGAATGTAATTGTACCGAAAATTTTAAATGGGTAAAAAAGACATTTGTAGAAAACTATGCCGGTTTTTCTCTCGTAATAAGCAATAAAGGGAATTCTGAATATTAACGCCTGAATAAAGA
>JAAXJD010000070.1:0-3219 GCA_012270005.1 Flavobacterium sp.
GTCTTTCGATAAGGAAAAAGCACTTAAAATGTGCAACGACTACTGCCGAAATACCCTTATGGATACACTTGAAATTGTTTACACAGACGCTGCCGAAGGATTTTTAGAAGCTACCATGCCTGTAAACTCAAGAGTACATCAGCCCATGGGGCTATTGCATGGAGGAGCTACGGTAGCACTTGCAGAAAGTGTGGGTAGCGCAGCGTCTCTTCTATTTGTTAATCCTGATATTCAGGAGGTAAGGGGTATTGAAATAGCTGCTAATCATTTGCGAAGCAAGCGCGATGGTGTTGTAACGGCCCGCGCCCGTATTGTGCATCAGGGCAGGAGCATCCATCTATGGGAAATTAAGATTACCGATGAACAGGAACGACTTATATCGTTGTGTAAAATAACTAATATGGTTCTTCCGCGTAAGAGAAAGACTGAGTAAGATGGAAACGTTACTTCGCCGCTTACAGGATAGCTTAAACAATCAATTACCCTTTGCTGTATATGCAAAGCCAGGTGCAGGCCGTATAACAGGTGTATTTCAGCATAATTCGACTTCGTATGCTTTAAAAGATTTTCAACAGCAAGGATTTGTATTTGCGCCTTTTGCAGATGGACCGAAAGCATTCATTCCTTTTGAGAAAGCTGAAATTTTCGAAGTCGAATTTATACCATCAGAAGCTGCAGAGCCTTTTAAAAATAATATAGAACAACAGGAAAAAGCAAAATCTGATTTTGAACAACTTGTTCAAAAATGTGTTGCCGAAATAAAAACAGACGCTTTTGATAAACTTGTTGCTTCACGTACGGAGTTTGTAGATACACAAAAAGACGTTACCGATATATACATTACATTGTTGCATACATATCCTAACGCTTTTAGGTATTGTTTTTTTCATCCTGCCTCCGGACTTTGGATGGGTGCAACACCCGAGCAACTACTTAAAGCTAGTGGTAATGAAGTAGCAACGGTAGCATTGGCCGGCACTCAGGTTTATAATCCGCAGGTCGAGGCGGTATGGGAAACTAAGGAAAAAGAAGAACAACAGTTTGTTACCGATTACATAGTGCAACGCCTGCACAACATTACAAAAGATGTTAATGTATCATTACCTTATACATTTAGGGCGGGTAACATTGTGCATATAAAGACAGATATCCAAGCACAGTTACAAAATAATACTGATTTAGGCGATATGATTACACTGCTGCACCCAACCCCGGCTGTTTGTGGTCTGCCTAAAGAGGATGCACGCGATTTTCTGTTACGTAACGAAGGATATAATCGTGAATATTACAGCGGATATCTCGGTGAGCTTAACAGAGAAGAGTCATCTGACTTATTTGTTAACCTGCGCTGTATAAAAGTTAGTGAGCAAAGAGCGCAATTGTTTATAGGGTGTGGTATAACTAAAGACAGTGTTCCTGAAAAAGAGTTTTACGAAACAGTAAATAAAAGCATGACCATGCGCAGGGTTTTATAATTTATCGAATAATTTCGATTTATTTAGTACGCTTTTCAAAATCACTGTACCTTTGCAGTAGTTTTAATGTGTACTACACAATACAAAAAGATAATGAAACTAGATATACTTGCATTTGGCGCACACCCAGACGATATAGAACTTTCCTGTGGTGCTACCATTGCTAAAGAAATTTCCCTTGGAAAAAAAGTAGGCATTGTAGATCTAACCCGGGGCGAACTGGGTACGCGTGGGTCAGCTGAACTGAGAGATAAAGAAGCTGCTGAAGCTGCCAATATCCTTGGGATACAGGTTAGGGAAAACTTACGCTTTCGCGACGGATTTTTTGCTAACGATGAAGCACACCAACTTGAAGTTATAAAAATGATCCGTAAATATCGTCCTAAAATAGTGCTTGCAAATGCAGTTGAGGATAGGCATATAGATCACGCGCGAGCAAGTAAATTAGTCAGTGATGCGTGTTTTTTGTCCGGCTTAAGGCGTATTGAAACTACACTTAACAACGAGAACCAGGAGGCATGGCGCCCTGAAGTGGTGTATCATTACATACAGTGGAAAGACCTTAAACCTGATTTTGTTGTAGACGTTACAGGGTTTATGGATGTAAAAGTAGCATCAGTTATGGCATATGCATCACAATTTTATGACCCTAACAGTACAGAACCTGTTACGCCAATAGCTACCAAAAACTTTAAAGAAAGCATTTATTACCGGGCTGCAGACCTGGGAAGGCTTATAAATACAGAATATGGCGAAGGTTTTACCGCCGAAAGATATTTGGCAGTCAATAGTTTAGAAAATTTATTGTAAAAAGTGCATTTTTTTCTTGTATAAACAGGAATCCTGTTCTATATTTGCACTCGCAAAACGGTTGATACCGCGCTGCAAATTAAAATGGTGATTGTAGCTCAGTTGGTTAGAGCGTCGGATTGTGGTTCCGAAGGTCGTGGGTTCGAGACCCATCATTCACCCCGAAGCCCTGCATTTGCAGGGCTTTTTCGTTTTTATATCTTTCGGTATGCGCAAAAAAAAAATGCACAACCCATAATTGGGCGATTTATTTCTAAAGTATAGCTGGTGTGTGATGTCTGGATGTAGTAAAAAGATAAACGCCCGCAAATTGGAAGCTTGCGAGCGTTTGAATTAAACCATTAACAGATGGTTTAACGGCTGCAAATATAGAACCTTTAATTTAATTGTAAAGCATTTTTGCCTTTATTTGCTGAAATATTTTTTAAAAGTTTTAAAATCAAATTGCTACGAAATCACATATGGCTAAAATAATGGCGATAGACTACGGGATCAAAAGAACAGGAATCGCAGTTACCGATGATATGCAGATAATAGCATCGGGGTTGACTACCGTAGATACTCCTAAACTGTTTTCTTTTCTTACAGAATATTTAAAAAAAGAAAAAGTCGAAGCCATCCTGGTGGGCGATCCCAAGCAAATGAACGGAATGCCTTCTGAGACTGCTGAAATGATAAATACCTTTGTTGAAAAACTGCGAAATGAAGTCAACGAAATCGAAATAGTTAGGGTTGATGAGCGCTTTACGAGCAAATTAGCATTTCAAAGCCTTATACAAAGCGGTGCAAAAAAGAAACAAAGGCAGGATAAAGGCCTGATTGATGAGATTTCTGAAGCAATTTTACTTCAGGATTATCTTTCTCAAAAAAAATAGGGGTAATTTTTTAAATTTTCTTAATAATGAGTTTTTCTTAATAAACCATATGCTATTAT
>JAAXJD010000070.1:3229-9601 GCA_012270005.1 Flavobacterium sp.
CACTGATACAAAACATGAGCCGGATGTGGTTCTTATAGGCGCCGGGATAATGAGCGCTACCTTGGGTATATTTCTGAAAGAATTAATGCCTGAAGTGAAGATCAATATTTACGAAAGGTTAGATGTGGCAGCTGCCGAAAGCAGCGATGCATGGAATAATGCAGGTACGGGTCACTCTGCTTTTTGCGAACTAAACTACACTCCTGAACTTCCGGACGGAAGTATAGAAACATTTAAAGCCGTACGCATTGCCGAATGGTTTGAGCAGTCAAAACAATTCTGGTCTTACCTGGTACAAAAACAGCTTTTAAGTGCTCCCGAAAACTTTATACGCCCGATACCTCATCTTAGTTTTGTGTGGGGGCAGGAGAACGTAACGTATCTTAAAAAGCGTTATGAAGCTCTGAAGCAGTTCCCGCTGTTCAGTGCCATGGAGTTCTCTGAAAATAAGGAAGTACTAAAGCAATGGATACCGCTTGTTATGCACGGACGTAAGGAAGATGAAGCTGTAGCTGCTACGTGTATGAACATTGGAACAGATGTAAACTTTGGACAACTTACACGTGATATGTTTGCATGGTTGTCTTCGCAGAACGGGGTAAATCTTTATTTTAACCACGAAGTAAGAGATATTAAGCGTAAATCAGACCAGCGCTGGGAGGTTAAGGTTAAAGACCTTGCCAGTGGCGCAAAATCAACGTCTGCCGCAAAGTTTGTATTTATTGGAGCCGGTGGAGGCTCGTTACACTTATTAGAAAAATCAGGTATTCCTGAGGCTAAAGGTTATGGTGGTTTCCCTGTAAGTGGCCAGTGGCTTAAATGTGTAAACGAAGAATTAATACAAAAGCATAACGCAAAAGTATACGGTAAGGCTTCGGTGGGTGCGCCCCCTATGTCAGTGCCGCATATTGATACCCGTATGATAAACGGTAAAAAAGAACTACTCTTTGGTCCCTATGCAGGTTTTAGCACTAAATTCCTTAAAGAAGGTTCTTATGCCGACTTATTTACCTCTATAAACCTTAGTAATATAAAACCGATGTTGGCTGCTGGATACCATAACCTGGCGCTAACCAAGTATCTTATACAGCAGGTTACCCAAAGTACCCAGGACAGGCTTGAGGCTCTTAAAGAGTACTTACCTGATGCAAGGATGGAAGACTGGAAACTAGAGACGGCAGGTCAACGCGTACAGGTTATAAAGAAGGACGAAAAAACCGGAGGTAAGCTTGAGTTTGGTACAGAGGTAATAAACAGTGCAGACGGATCGCTGGCGGTTCTGCTTGGTGCTTCGCCTGGTGCCAGTACCGCAGTTTCGGTAATGCTTGATGTGCTTGAACGTTGTTTTCCGCAGGCTAAAACAGATGAATGGAAACAAAAGATTCAGGAAATGATACCATCTTACGGGCAGTCTTTAAATAACAACCCTGAGTTGCTTGAAAAAGTAAGGGCACAGGCTAACGTATTGCTTAAACTTAAATAATAGAAATATCACGATATAAAAATGCCCCTTAATGGGGCATTTTTAGTTTTATGTAATTTAGTATCTATTTAAGTGCTGCAAGGCTTTCTTCAAGCATTGCGATTTTAGATAAAGCATCTGCTTCTTTTTGGCGTTCTATAGCCACTACTTTTTCCGGAGCACTGTTTACAAACTTTTCATTGCTTAGCTTACCCTGTACTGATTTAAGGAAACCACGGTTATAATCCAGTTCCTGTTGCAGTTTAGCAATTTCATCTTCAATGTTTACATTGCCTGTAACCGGTATAAAGTACTCATTGCTCTTAACACGGAAAGTTAGGGCACCGCTTACTTTTTCGGTGGTATAAGAAACAGTGCTAACGTTACCCAGTTTAGATATTACACTGTCAAAAGCTGTCGAAGCATTTTCTGCATTAATAGCTTTAAGTTCTACAGCATCTTTAAAGGCGATATTTTTGTCCTTCCTTATCGTACGGATACCTGCGATAACTTCAGCTGCAAAATCAAATTCAGCTAAAAGCTTTTCATCATAAGATTTAATTTCCGGCCATTCAGAGATGATTAGCGCTTCTTTTTCGGTGCGTACTGCAATGTGTTGCCATATTTCTTCTGTAAGGAATGGCATAAACGGATGCAGTAACTTCAAATTGCTTTCAAGTAGTTCAATCGCTTTGCCAAAAGTGGCACTGTCTATAGGTTGCTGGTAGCCGGGCTTAATCATTTCCAGGAACCATGAACAGAAATCATCCCATACCAGTTTGTAAATTGCCATCAGCGCATCGCTGATGCGGTATTTTTCAAAGTGGTCTTCAATTTCTGCAAGCGTTTTCTGCAGCTTGTTTTCGTACCATTCAATGGCTTTTTTAGAATGCTCAGGCTGCTCTATATCGGCAACTTCCCAACCTTTAATAAGTCGGAAGGCGTTCCATACCTTAGTAGTGAAGCCTTTACCTTGTGCGCAAAGTTCTTCGTCAAAAAGAATATCGTTACCTGCAGAGGCACTAAGAAGTAATCCTACGCGTACACCATCGGCTCCAAATTTTTCAATAAGGTCCAGCGGATCAGGAGAGTTGCCTAATGATTTACTCATTTTACGGCGTTGCTTATCGCGTACAATTCCGGTTAAATATACATTGGTAAATGGCTTATCTCCAGCGTATTCATATCCTGCAATGATCATACGTGCTACCCAAAAGAACAAAATGTCCGGACCTGTTACTAGGTCATTAGTAGGGTAGTAGTATTTAAACTCCTCGTTTTCAGGATTCATTATACCGCCAAAAACACTCATTGGCCACAGCCATGAGCTAAACCATGTATCAAGAGCATCTACATCTTGGGTAAGATTAGCAGCAGTAAGTGCACCGTTACCTGTTTTTTCTTTGGCAAGTTCAAGTGCTTTTTCTGGTGTTTCGGCAACCACAAAGTCTTCTTTACCATCACCATAATAGTACGCAGGTATCTGCTGACCCCACCACAGCTGTCGCGATATATTCCAGTCGCGGATGTTTTCGATCCAGTCCCGGTAGGTGTTATTAACACGGCTAGGATATAGTTTTACTTCTTCTGTTTCAAGTACTGCTTTAATCGCTGGCTTAACAAGATCTTCCATTTTAAGGAACCACTGGTCACTTAGCCTTGGCTCTATAACAGCTTTGGTACGTTCAGAAGTACCTACTTTGTTAAGGTGTGTTTCTACTTTCTCAAGGTTTCCGATTGTTTCAAGCTCCTGTGCTATTTCATCGCGAACTACAAATCGATCTTTACCCGCATAGTGAAGGCCAAAGCTGTTTAGTGTAGCATCTTCATTAAATATGTCTATTATTTCCAGGTTATGCCTTTCGCCAAGATCTTTATCGTTTACATCGTGTGCAGGTGTCACTTTTAGTGCTCCTGTTCCAAACTCCATATCTACATACTCATCAAAAATGATAGGTATAACACGGTTAGCAATAGGCACAATAGCCTTTTTACCTTTAAGATGTGTATAGCGCTCGTCATTAGGATTAATGCATATAGCCGTATCGCCTAAAATAGTTTCAGGGCGGGTAGTGGCTATGGTAATATATTCTTCAGTACCTTCTATTTGGTATTTAATATGGTATAGCTTACCCTGGCGCTCCTCATAAATAACCTCTTCATCGCTTAGGGTTGTTTTAGCCTCAGGATCCCAGTTTACCATACGATACCCGCGGTAAATAAGCCCTTTGTTATACAAATCCACAAAAGACCTTATAACCGAAGCGCTCATGTCTGGGTCCATAGTAAACTTAGTGCGTTCCCAGTCGCATGAAGCACCTAGTTTTTTAAGCTGTTCAAGGATAACACCTCCGTACTTGTCAGTCCATTCCCAGGCGTGCTTTAAAAATTCTTTGCGGCTAAGGTCGGCTTTATTAATGCCTTCAGCCTTTAGTTTGGCTACAACTTTAGCCTCTGTAGCTATACTGGCGTGGTCTGTTCCCGGAACCCAGCAGGCATTAAAGCCCTTAAGGCGCGCACGGCGTATAAGTACATCCTGTATGGTATTATTAAGCATGTGGCCCATGTGCAGCACCCCGGTGACGTTTGGTGGCGGGATTACTATGGTGTATGGTGTACGGCTGTCTGGTTCTGAATGGAAATAGTTGTTTTTCATCCAGTAGTCGTACCACTTACTCTCTACTGCCTTCGGATCAAAATGCGTTGGAATACTCATATATAATTTGCTTAAATAACCACCTAAAAAATGGTGCGGTTTTTGTAAATAATTACAAAAGTAACTATATAACTATAATTTCAAAAAAAGAGCAGGTATTATTTGCTGCCACAGTACACTTGCTTATATTTACAAACGTCTAAATACTGAACGCACAATGAAAAAATATTTACTTTTAATACTTGGTTTGCTAACATATTTTACGGGCTTTTCGCAATCTGGGGCTAAGATTGAATTTAAAAGCGACACGGTAGATTATGGTACCGTTTACAAAGAAGAAGATAATGGGGTTCGCGTATTTGAATTTACAAATACCGGCGATGCAGATTTAATTGTTAGCGATGTTAAGTCTACATGCGGCTGTACTGTACCGAGCAAACCTGAGGCACCTATAAAGCCTGGGAAAACCGGTAAAATAGAGGTTAAGTATAACATGCATCCCGGCCTATTCCGTAAAACAATAACAGTTTATAGTAATGCTGTAAACGTACCCGATGGGGTAGTAGCCTTAAAACTTAAAGGAGATGTACAGGAGAAAGGTAAGGTAAATGTTACCGAAAAAAAGAAAACACTACTTGATCCTAAAAAATAGATATCCATAAAATACACTATAATAAGCAGTTTACATATTAATAAGCAGTTTACATATTTTGTAAGCTGCTTATTTATTTAAATGCTTTAAAGCTTTGATTTCTGTTTTCAGTGTAATAAACATATCTCGTATACTTTGCGGATTAATATCATCCGGTTCTGATTCTTTTGTTGCTATACTACAGGCATATTCCCAAATTTCCAAAATATTTGAAGCTTTAACAGAGTATGGTTCGTAAAAAGAATTATCAGAACTCAGTACCAAGTTGCTACCCTCATTTTTTTTAAGGCGCTTGTATACAATACCTTCATTTTTAGTGAGTAGAATATACGTTTTACCTTCACTAATTTCTGCAATGCTTTCTATGTATCTTCCAATTATAAAAGATCCTTCTTTGTGCGGTGGCATAGAATCTCCCGAAACCGGAAAAGCCCTGAACTTGCCATTTTTTAGAAACGGTAATGATATGTGCTGTAGTCCTTCAATAAATTCAGGATCACTATAACCGCTTAAATAACCTGCTCTTGCCTTATGGGGTATAATTTCAATAACATTTTCCCCATTGTTATCTATGGTAATAGGTAGTAGTATACGATTGTCTTCCAGTTGCATTAGCCTCTCCACGTCTACTTTCCTTATATCTGCGGTAAGCAATAAGTCTATACTTATATGATAATAGTGAGATAATTTTATAAGCGTTTCGTAAGGGGGTTGCGATTTTCCCTGCTCATATTTAGCCAGGCTGTCGCGTGTTATAGAGAGGTCTTTTGCTACAGTTTCCTGAGATACATCTTTTTTTATTCTCAGGTGTCGTATATTGTCAGAAAATAGAGACATAAATTAATAGGGATTATTTATCCCGGTAAATTTAATATTTTTAGGGAATATATGTCCTAAATTTGCTTTTCATATTTCTAAAAAAAAAGAAAATTGAAATCTCTGGCAGATAAAATATTAATAGCAAAGCAGTTGCAGGCTGAAATCAATGTGATTCAGGGTATGGGGAAACTATCTCACACTACTGTAAACACTGATTTATCTCCGTTTTCTGCTGCCTTTCTGGGAAACATTTTTCCTACGGGTACTATTCATGAATTTATAAGCTATGAAGCAACAAATGCAGCTGCTACCACAGGATTTATTACTGCAATTACAGGACGACTGGCAAAGAAAGAGGGGCTTTCATTATGGGTAGCAGGCGGTAGGAAAATATTTCCTGCCGGCTTAAAACAATTTGGACTGGAACCCGACAGTATTGTATTTATAAACACAACACGCCCAAAAGAAGCTCTTTGGGTTATAGAAGAAGCTTTAAAATGCGAAGCGCTTACGGCTGTTATTGGAGAAGTTAGAGAACTCAGTTTTTCAGACTCGAGGAGGTTGCAGCTGGCGGTAGAAAACAGCGGGGTAACCGGTTTTATACATCGTTTTTGTCCACGGTCTGAAAATGCTGTAGCCTGCACCACACGCTGGAAAATAACTACATTACCAAGTTTTAATATAAATGGTTTGCCAGGAGTAGGTTACACTTCTTGGGATGTACAATTACTGTAAATCGTCAGCAAAAAGTGGACATTTAGTTTATTGTTACTAAGGAGTGTT
>JAAXJD010000222.1:0-7478 GCA_012270005.1 Flavobacterium sp.
ATGTCCGTTTACTGATACCCAATAGTTGGCAGGCCTCCTGCTGGTCGAGCCATTTCGTTGCCTGCTGCAATGCTTTGTAGGGCGATATGATTTCCCCAACCAATTGGGAAACTTCCTTTACTTCCCGTTGCAAAGCCTTTAAAATCTGAATATCCAAAACCGTTAGTTCCATACCGCATTATTTAGGCCTCAAAAGTAATTGCTGCTTATAAGGTCTCTTCCAATGTTGCATCTATTGGCACTCTTTAGCGTTCAGTTGCCAAATGCCCGGTTTGGATTATTCTGTTTTGGATGCTGCATTTGTATTTTGTCAACATATAATGGCAAATGCAAAAAATGTAGACGGGTCGCGCTATCCGCTGGTTTGCCTTTCCTTTTCTAATTCTTCAAGTTTTAAATGCAACTCATGCCAAGCATCCACAATTTTAAATTCTTCCATCGGTAAAAGCTGTAATGCAATTTCCAATACACTTTCAAGGGTTCGGCTTGGGTATGCTATTCCCCCTGCGTTTTCAGAATCATCGTTATAGAGGGTATGCAAGGATACTTTTAAAAGGTTCCTTATGGTAAACATCAACTCCATGTAGTTGTCAAATTTCAAAGTGGCCTGAAAACTGCCCTTATTGTTGCCCGTACTTTTTAAAGCAGGGAATACCCACTTTTTATCCGTGTCTTCAACGAATTTTTCTATTGCTCCTTTTCTTTCATGTTCCATAGTATTTCAGTTTTGTTTTTTCATATCAATAGTCTGTGCGAGTGCTGTTTGCCCCAAACGTTCCAATTCCTTTTGTCCTAACCTTACAGCCCTGTCGAAGAAATCCACGCATGTGATATAAAGCCGATTGGTTTCAGCGGTCTCTGCCGTATCAAGGTCGTTGTGTTTGATCATGTCGATATTGGCCGACAAGCGCCACAAGAGTTTGATGTCGTTGTCGGAATCGTTAAACAGGGGATCTACACCGGGGATGCTCTCCACAAGACGCAGCATATATTTGGTGGAATAGATGCTGGGATGGTAGCCTAAAAACAGGTCAAGAAGCGCCATTATTACCTGTTGCACAGCTTGTTGCAAAAGGACATTGAGGATGAGCGGCTGTGGGTTGTCATATTCACATCGCACAATATCCAGGAATGCTTCGGCGGCGCGCATGCGGTTTTTCCAATAGTTCTTTGTAAACGCGATGTCCCGAACCATGTCAATTTTTAACGGATATACCGGATGGTCAGGGTTGCTATATACCGTTAGCCCGTTGGCCATAACGCTGTTGAAAAAGTACTGCTTGTTGTGGCTATGCCTGCGCAGGTATTTGATACGATGGCTCAATAGCGTTATGGTATATTTGTTTTCAAACCGTTGCTTAATCAGTAACTGGAGCAATGGCACTGTATTTTCTTTGGACTCGCCCGTAAGCACCAACAGGTAGAAGTGGAAGCCGGGTCCTTGGTCAGTATAGTTATTTTGGCTATTTCCCACACCAGCCCATTTGGTAGTATAGCCAAAGCAATAAATAGCTCGGGTTTTCAGGAATCCTGTGATGACTTCGCTTATGTCTGCTAAGGCATGGTTTACGAAATAATTTGACGCAATTTTTTCAGTAAGAACTGATGTATGTATAAAAGATTGCTGCGTAAAATCTTTTATCAAGGCCTTACCATAATTCAGGTACTCATAGAACAATGCCGCAAATGTTTCTTCTATAGGGTCAAATTTTTGTATGGCTCTTTCCGAAATTAAATTATCCACCTGTTCCATTGTTTGGTTTTGAAGGATACACACATGGGCGGTGTTCAGCGTATCAATCATTTCCCTGTCCTGTGGATTATCAAGGTCAAGGAGTTTTTTTAGTGAAGGGAACGCTTTGGTAATCCTGCAATAGGCTTCGTCAAAATCTACATAATCAACATCATCCAATGTATCTTCGACAAGGACTTCCAAATAAAAACAATACATCCTAAGAAAAGATTTGTACAGGTAAGCGGCTGCTTCTACGGTCTTATTGTCAGTTAAACAGGATGTTGCCTTAGCAAAGGTTTCAAAATGAGAGTCTCTGCGCTTATTGAAATGTTTTTTTGATTGCCTGAATTTTTTTTTAAGTTTGGTAAAGGCCGGGTAGAACATATTATGCCCCTCCTGGTAATATATAAGGTGATTTACGTTGCAATGACGAATGCAATAGATGTTGCCCTCATCAAATTTATTGGCCGCTTCTCCATCCTCAAAAAACCTGAAAATAAAATGAGGATAATCCAGTTGGATTTTCTCAGACTGCCTTTGAAAACCTTCACTGTTTTGTCCGCAGTTGTCCGTCAGGATAAATGTGATGAAAGTTGGGGAGTCTTCATTATTTCCATTGCGGGAAACATAAACTGCCTCAGCGGGGGCGATTACCAGCAAGCTGTTAATGACTTCTTCTAACAGTCGGGAATGTGGGTGCTCTTTCGGGATTATTAATACATGACTCATAATTTAAAGATTTGAAATGAAACATCAGTGAAAAAGCTTATTTTTGCTTTTATACAGCAAGTACGGCACAGATGGTAGGGTACCAAACATATACCGCCTGTATCATACATAGTATTTCGTGTATTTTACCGATTGTAGCATTCCGGCAGGATAATTACTATTTTTGAATTATGAGTACAGCAACAAAAAACCACATAGGAAGAAAGATAAGCCGTATCCGCGAACTGCGTGATATGAAACAGGAAGCATTGGCGCAGGCCGTTGGTATGACCCAACAGGCCATTTCCATTATTGAAAACAGCGAAACCGTGGAAGAAGCAAAATTGGCAGAAATCGCCAAAGCACTTGGAGTAAGTGTGGAAGCCATCAAAAACTTTTCTGAAGAAGCGGCTATTAATTTTTTCAATAGCATTTATGATAATGATTTTAGTCATAGTCAAGGAGCTACTTTTGGAACAAACATGGGAACGTTCAATCCAATCGATAAAATAGTTACTTTATTTGAAGAAAAAGAAAAGCTTTATGAAAGGCTGCTACAGGCAGAAAAGGATAAGGTTGCGTATTTGGAAAAACTCCTGAACAAATAGTAAAATAATATACTCCAATACTGGTGGGCTGCTTTAAAGCAGCCCATTTTTTTTTGCACTATGCCTATCTCCTGTAACCTCGCTTTTTCTTCTTTTTCGGGTCGGGTACAAGGTCTTCAGGATTGTTGTACTGAACCTGCCCGGCATCGGGCAGCAGGCTGCCGGGATTAAGCAGTTCCAAAAGGCTGGGTTCTTTATGATTCGTGAATTCATAATCAGGGCTAAGCTCCTTTTGTTCCCTCGCATACAGTTCCTGTTTCTCCTGCGCATTGCCGTTTTTCATGGTCAGTGCATATTCCATAGTGTCCTTTAATGCCCGGTCAAAGCCAAACATCTGGTCAAACAAGATTTCCCCGGACTGTTTGAACGCCCTGCGGTCAAACTGCCCAAGCTTGGCAGAATGCTCAGCATTCCTGCCCCGTGAGTTATTCATCGGGCTAAGTTTTACGGTATTTGTAATGTCTTTCCGGCTCACAATGATTTGGATATGCATCTGTTCCCCGTCCTTGCGCTCGCCCCGCTCACGCTGGCCTTGCTTTACTTCGGGGTCATTATACCCGTAGTAACGGAAGTTCTCTAATTTCCCATACCACATAAGATTAGTATTATTGTCAATGCCAGGGCGTTTAAAGTTTTCGGCATACCCATCTATGACTTTTAATGCGAAAGCCTTTAGCTGTTCTGCCGCACCATGCTCCCCAAAGTTTTGTTTTAACCATGCTATTTCCTTTTGGCTGGGGCTGATATTGATGAGATAAAACTTAGCATCATTCCTACCCAGCTTTGCAATATTGTTATCAAGGGTTACCCGCACCTGTTGCGGGGTAATAGTATTTTCCCTGCCATTAAACCAGTGTTCCGGCTGTAGTTCTTTTTCAGGCAGGCGGTTTTCTTTTTCAAGGTAGGTTACAAGGGCTGCGCTGCTGCCTTTGTTGTTGCCTGTTTCGGAATCGGTTATATTGATGTACATAGTTATAGGTTCTTTAATGATTGCCTGACGTGTTCTAAAAGTTCTTCTTTTCTTACGGTGGTTTTCATCCAGCCCATTTCTTCACGTTGGGCAATGTAGTATTCCAACAATTCACTAAAACGCTGTTTCAGGGTTTCTTTATCGGCCTGCCGTGATGCCAGAAATTTAATCCCCGCTAATACCTTATCGTTACGCTCCATGATGGTTTTGGTTTTCTCCGTTTCTGCCACAAGGTGGCGGGCAATACCTTCTAAAAATTCGGTGTGCCGTATGGCAGTTGTTTTTAATGTTCCTGCATCGGTAAAGACGGGCAGTAAAAAATCTTTTTCCTGCTGGCGTATGAACGACAGTATACGGCTGATGCCGGATGAGAGTTCCTTTTTAAGGGCTTCATCGCCCCAGTCTTCGGGGTCTTTCTTGCTCCGATAGAAATAATCCACCATCTGCCCGAACAGTTCTTTTTTGCTCCTTTTAAAAATCTGTGCCAGCTTGCCTAATTTTTCGTCTACCGCTGCCGGGTAACGGATGCTGTTGGTATCTGCCTGTTTCATAATCTCCCTCCATTTTAATCAACAATAAAAGCCATTTTAAAGCCCGGTATACCATGAGGTATACCAAAATAAACGCTGTGGGTGCGCCCACAGTCCTTGGGTATACCCGGAGTATACCCCAGCCCCCTGTAGCGCCAGCAAAGGGGCAAGCGAGTAGGGCTCTGCCCAACTCCCGCTTGCTTTTTTCAAAACAATATAGTACTGCCTGAAAATTTTTTTTAGCTATAGAAAGTGTCATTACAAAGTAAAGGGGGAATGCCCGATTATTCAGGCATACAGTTACAGCCAAATGATGCCAGGAATTGCCAACTGTATTTTTTTAAGAATGTTTCCACAAGAAAAGCCGAAAAAATTTGGTTTCTATAATGGTATCTTGCCGTGTTCCTTCGAACACAATAATTCGCCCTGAGGGACGGGTTGGATGTAATAGGGAAAGCGACTTAAGCCGCTGATTTTAGTGTATTATTTATGCCCTCTACTTTTGCAAATACCAGCTTTGTATTAAAAACAGTAAACCTCAAAAGCATAAAAGTATATAACAATACAGGTATAAAAACGGTAAAGCATCTATACTTTTTATTCGTTTTAACCCCTGCCGGTTTCAAAGAAAGGTATTTTAGAAAATGCTTTGAGACATACCTGCTTTTAAATATTTAAACCTTTATAAATTTCATATATAAATGAGCCTGCACTCAAGCAGGCTTTTTCGCATTCCGATAGGATAGCTTGCAGGAAAGCTTTATAATAGGCTGACCCGGCTGGTCGCAGACAAGCAGGCAAAACTACAAGCCCACTTGTCTGCAAAAACGCCTGACTGCCCGCAGGTCAGCCGCCAGGGAAGCCTGTAAAAAACTTTATCTATGCCAGCCATTTTTTGGTTTGTTTCTAAGCTGTATGGCAGCATTGCCCGATACATTCCCATTTCCTGCCATAGGATGTCAAAGAAACCCACACGAACCCGCCACGCCAAAAGAGTGAGCACGAAAAAAACCGTTTTGGTAGGCTCTCCGAAAAAAGTACGAGGAAGCTTTCTTTAAAATCCCCAAGGCGGTGGCAAGCAAAGGCAAATCGGTCTACATCCGCCCTGAATTCCACCAGAGGTTTTTACGTATGACCCAGTGTGCTTGGTGACGACAAATTGACCATATATGCGTACCTTGACAATATTATCGAACACCACTTTGAGGAATTCGGCCAGTTTATCCGCCAGATTTTTAATGACATGAACAAGCCCCTGCTATAGGCAAAGCCTTTTATATTCGGCAATGAGAGGAGGAGCTGTTTTATTTCATCCGGCGCAGCCACCATCTAAAAAATCATCCTGACATTTTTTTTATTCGTGTAAAGAGCCGGAGTATGCTGGTTTTATTTCGGGAGCAGCACATCGGAGTGTTTTAGGGGCGGCAGGGCTTTTTGAAAAAATACGATCCAAAGGGTGGAGATTTTTTTAAAAACCTAAAAAGCTTGGCCTTGCCGCACCGTTAAGGACACGGAGATAGCTTTGCTTCTGAATAGACCAGTACCGGCTTTTAAATCCTGAACCAATGGAAAGATGATTTAAAAAACCGTATCAATTTAAAGCCTCTTTTATTACTGTGAATATAAAACAATACGGATTCTTTAATATATAGCTGTTTATAAACAAATCCATTTGACGATTTGCCTACAAAAGACCTTTTTGAGTTTATCTCGCAGGGACATTCGTCTAACCGATTTGGAATTGTTGAACCTGTTACCCGATGCACAAAGCTGGGGTTAAAAAGAAGAGCAGTTTGCCAATCAGATAAAGAAAAAAGGAAGAAAAATGTAATATACAATGGTGTTAAATTAACTCTCATTCACATCTGCCCATATGAATTATAAAGTATATTATTCCTCCTAGAAATCTGGGCATATTATTTTCTTATCTTTACCCAATACGACTAAAACGGGTATACATCAAGGAAATGGATAAACTTATACATACTTTCTCAATAAAAACATTAGCAGATTTTTTCAAAAAAGCTATTTCTTCTTTTAAAACTGAAACGGAAGATATTAACCATTATATAGAAGATAAAGAGTTTATCCAATTCTCAGAACTGACTAGAATAGGAAATGTATCTTTCAAAAATTCTGACGAACTAATTGTTTTTGCCTGTAAGTATAATGGAGTATTGTCAGAGCGTTCTTCCAAGAAAAAACAATTTGAGATTGCAAAATTAGTTTTAAAAGAAGATTTTAAGGATGGAGCTATTTTTGTTTTTTATGATGACTCGGGAAAATTCAGGTTTTCATTCATCAGAAGGAACTGGGACGGGAAAGCAGATAAAAAATATTCTCCTTGGAAACGTTTTACTTACTTTATAACTCCAGAAGACACTAATAAAACTTTTAGACAAAGGATTGGAAATTGTACTTTTAAAGATCTTAATAGTATTCAGGAAGCATTCTCTGTTGAAAAACTGACCAAGGAATTCTACAATGATTTGTTTAAATGGTACCAATGGACACTTACAACCGAAGTATGTATCACATTTCCGAATGATACTGCTACTTCAGACGATGACCGTGTAAAGTTGGAAGAACAAATGATCCGTTTGATTACCCGATTGCTGTTTGTATGGTTTATTAAACAAAAACATTTGGTACCGGATGAATTATTTAAAACAGACAAGTTATCAGAAATATTAAAAGACTTTGACCCTTGTAACATTTCTGATGGTAGTTATTATAACGCAATTTTACAAAATTTGTTCTTTGCGACCTTAAACAAGGCGGTAACAGAAAGGCAGTTTGCAAAATTAGTCGATAAGCGAGATATTAAGACCCTATACCGGTATGCGGAAATGTTTATTATCTCCGAAGAAGAAGTTTTAAATATATTTCGCCCTATTCCGTTATTGAATGGAGGGCTTTTGGAATGG
>JAAXJD010000222.1:7488-9570 GCA_012270005.1 Flavobacterium sp.
CAAGAGATTTCCAAATGGAAATTTCAAGCATCGGGCATTTATTCCTAACGCTGTATTCTTTGATGAAGAAAAAGGCTTAATTCCTTTATTAGAACAATATAATTTTACGGTGGAGGAAAATGTTCCAAATGAGGTTCAGGTAGCATTAGATCCCGAGTTATTAGGAAACGTTTTTGAAAACCTTTTAGGAGCCTTCAATCCCGAAACACAAGAATCTGCTCGTAAACAATCCGGTAGTTTTTATACACCAAAAGAGATTGTAGCCTATATGGTGGATGAATCCTTAATAGCTTATTTGAATAATGCATTACCTGATTTGGATGAAGCATTAATCCATCAGCTATTTGAACAAGATACATTATCCGAATTTTTAGCAAATAATCTCGCTTTATGTGAGAAAATAGCGAAGGAACTGCGCTCTGTGAAAATACTTGACCCGGCTTGTGGTTCTGGGGCATTCCCTATGGGAATACTAAATCGGATGGTAGAAACTTTAGAAAAGTTAGACGCGAAGAATAAAGCTTCACATCACGACTTGAAACTACATTTGATTGAAGAGTGTATTTACGGGGTGGATATACAAACGATTGCTACACAAATCAGTAAATTACGTTTCTTTATCTCGCTGATTGTAGAGCAGGAAGCAATGGATTTATCTAAGCCTGAAGAAAATTATGGTGTATTAACCTTACCAAATTTAGAAACTAAATTTGTGGCAGCTAATACACTAATTGGAATGAAAAAGAAAAAAGAGGGCGATTTTGTTAATAGTCTTTTTACCGATCCTCGAATAGATGAGACAAAGCACCAACTAATGGAGGTGAGAAAAGAACATTTCTATGCAAAATCTGCTTATAAGAAAAAGGAATTGAGAGATAAAGATGCTTTATTGAGAGTACAACTTTCAAAGCTCTTACAAGACAATAACGAATTTGCACCTGAAGATGCTATACAGTTTTCTCAGTGGAACCCATACGACCAAAATGCAAGTTCACCTTTCTTTGACCCAGAATGGATGTTTGGATTGGAAGAGGGCTTCGATATAGTAATTGGAAATCCACCATATGTACAACTTCAAAAAGAAAGTGGTAGGTTGGCTAAATTGTACCAACATTGCGGATATAAGACCTTTGCTAAAACGGGGGATATTTATTCATTATTTTATGAGCGTGGTTGGCAATTATTAAAAAATAAGGGATTTCTATGCTACATAACATCTAATAAATGGATGCGTGCAGGATATGGAGAAAGCACCCGTGAATTCTTTACAACCAATACAAATCCTGTTTTATTAATTGACTTTGCAGGACAAAAAATATTTGAGTCCGCTACTGTGGATACTAATATTCTATTGTTTTCTAAGGATAAAAATAGACAACAGACAAGAGCCTGTGTGATTAAAGAAAAGGTGTTAAATAATTTGAGCGTTTATTTTAGACAAAATGCTACAGTTTGTAATTTTTCAAAGAGTGAAAGTTGGGTGGTTCTAAGTGAAATTGAGCAGAAAATAAAAGCTAAAATTGAAGCCGTTGGAATACCATTAAAAGACTGGGACATTAATATTTATCGTGGGATATTGACAGGTTATAATGAAGCTTTCATTATTGATGGAAAAAAGAAAGAAGAGTTAATCGCAGAAGATCCAAAATCTGCCGAAATCATACGACCGTTATTAAGAGGACGTGATATTAAGCGATATTCTCACGAATTTGCCGATTTATACCTTATTACAACATTTCCAAGCTTAAAAATTAACATAGAACAGTATCCTGCTGTAAAGAAGCATCTTATAAGCTTTGGATATGATAGATTAAAGCAAACGGGAGATAAGGGGGCAAGAAAAAAGACTAATAATCAATGGTTTGAAACGCAAGATTCGATAAGTTATTGGGAGGATTTTTCTAAACAGAAAATAGTATGGAAACGCGTTGGTTCTATTTTACGTTTTTCCTACGATGATACGGGAATAATGGCTTTAGATAGTACGTGTTTCGCTACAGGAAAATACATCAAATATTTAGTTGCTGTTGTAGGCTTCCCTCTTTTAGTACGATTTAAAAGTATAAAAAATACTGTTATTTC
>JAAXJD010000047.1 GCA_012270005.1 Flavobacterium sp.
TACCCCTGTCGCTCATAAGGATAAGCACCTGGTGAAGGCTTTCAGGGTTAAGCGACCAAAAGTCCCACATCATGGTAGGCGACTTCATATTGGTTTGAGGGTCGCGCTTTTGGGTATGGATAAAGTCACCAAACTTCTTAGGGTCTTTTACAAAGAATACTGGGGTATTATTGCCAACCAAGTCCCAGTTACCATCTTCGGTATAAAACTTAAGGGCAAACCCACGCGGGTCGCGCTCCGTCTCTGCCGCTCCCTTTTCACCACCTACCGTACTAAAACGCAAAAACAGAGGCGTTTGCTTGCCTACCTGGCTAAAGATTTTGGCACGCGTATATTTACTGATATCGTTAGTTACCGTAAAGGTTCCGTGCGCTCCGCTGCCTTTGGCGTGCACTACCCTTTCGGGAATGCGCTCGCGGTTAAAATGCGCCATTTTTTCATGCAAAATGTAATCCTGCAATAATATAGGGCCACGGGCACCCGCGGTTTGAGAGTTTTCGTTTTCGGCATAAGGCCTTCCTGAAGCTGTAGTAAGTTTATCTTGTGACATAATGACGATGATTATAATAAGTTATCAATTTTATTTACCCAAAATTACTTTTATGATAGTATAAATTTATACTAAGTTCATTGATTTTGCTTATATGTGTATTGACAAAAACCAATCCTAACCCACAAAAAACCTTAATTGCCAATCAATTAATAAATAGAACCATCAATTACGATTACGATATTTCGAAAATTTATTAAGTGAGAGCATAAAGTTGTGATAGACCGTTTCGGAGTACGCCGTTTCAAACACGGTAAACACCAAAAAACAGGAACGGTTTTTGGTTTACATTTGCCAAACAAATCACAGTATCATGAAAAAGCTCTTTTTAGCCGTATGCGTTATTGCCGGTATACTATCGGGTAATGCACAAACCAAGAAAAAATCAAAAACAAAAGCTAAAGTTACGGCTGCGGTAACAAAAGCTACAGCCACTGTTAAAAGCGTGTCGTTAAGCGAATCAGACATTGCAGGCGGACTTAAGGAAGCCCTGAACAATGGGGTAACCAAGCAGGTTACAAAGCTTATGGCCGAGGACGGTTTTTACAAAAACGACGCGGTAAAAATCCTTTTACCGGAAGAGCTTCAAAAAGTAGATAAAAAACTACGCCAAATAGGTATGGCAAGCCTGGCCGATGAAGGTATTAAACTACTGAACCGCGCTGCCGAAAAAGCGGTAGGCGACGCAACACCAATTTTTGTAAACGCTATTACGGGCATTACCTTTACCGATGCCAAAAACATACTTATGGGTGCCGATAACAGCGCTACGGTGTATTTGCAAAACAGCACTAACAAACCGCTGTATGCCAAGTTTAGCCCTACAATAAACGCATCGTTAGACGAGGTAGGCGCTACTGCCGTGTGGGAAAAAATTATAAGCAAATACAACAGCCTGCCTCTGGTTACTAAGGTAAACCCTGATCTTACAGACTACACCACCACAAAAGCACTCGAGGGTGTGTACAAAATGATAGCAGTGGAAGAGAAAGACATTCGTACCAATGTAAAATCACGTACGTCTGACCTGCTGAAAAACGTATTTGCCATGCAGGACAAAAAGTAATTTATATACTTTACACAAAACAATAAACCACGCTTACAGCGTGGTTTATTGTTTTTAAAACGTTCCGGTAAGGCCAATGGTTTTGTAACCCGCCGAAAAGCTCCATGATATTTTTTTATCGTGAGGGTCATGCACGCGGTCTGCCGCGTAGCGTTCATTCTTTTTAAGGAAATGCTCTGCCGATTCTACACATAGTATACTTATACCTGCTCCTACAGCCACATCGGTAATCCAGTGGGCGTTATCCCACATACGCGATACCGGCGTTAGCAAACCGGCGGTGTAAAAACCTGCCTTTACCCACGGGTTTGTAAACTGCTTAGACAACGCGTAAAAAACCGTGGTAGATAGTATGGCATGCCCCGATGGAAACGAGTGATAGGCTTCCTTTTTAGAAAACGGATCAAACGTCAGGTGGCCTACGTTAGCGCCCGGGCGTGCCCTGCCTGTAACTTGCTTCAATACCGTTTGTAAAAGGCCCCCAGTAGTGGCGGCGGTAATTATAACCACCCCTGTACGGCGTATTTTTTCATTCTTAAATATAAGCCCTGTGGCATAAACGCCAAATGTAAATGCGTAGTTATACTGCGGCTTACCCATATACCAGCCCGCCTTATGCCAGCCGTAAGGCACTTTTTCGCCTTGTTCCCTAAAGTAGGTGGCTACGGTATTATCTGCTAATAAAAGCAAACCCGTACCGGCAACCGACGCACCGGCTATAACGGCATCCTGCTTACCCCATCGGGCAGGCCCCGAAAATGTAAACAGTGCACCCTTATAAATGCTACCCATATCATAGGCAAACCTATGCCCCAGCGAGCCTGCCTCAGGCGTGTTAGTAGCAAGGGTATCAACATGTATGCTGTCTTGTAAGGCAGCGCGCTGCTGTGCCCGGCAGAAGACAGAAAACACGAATATAAATATGCCGCTTAACCACGGCTTTGCAGAGCTAAACTTCATAGCAGGAACTAAATTTGGGAGCTAAATTATACAATATGCTTTTGGATTTCATTAAAACAGGACATGATTTTAGTAAAACTTTAGAATGTAAGAAAGCATCTGTTAACATAAAAATGCGTTGCTTTATGTTTTTATTAAACGCGTAAAAATGAAAAAACTTATCATTCCCATAGCAGCATTATGCCTTACACTTTCGGGCTGCGCCGAACTGCAACAGGTGGCACAGCAGCTTCCGCAGGGTGTTTTAACCAATGCCGACATAGCGTCGGGACTGCGCGAAGCCCTAGACAAAGGCATAGATACGCAGGTAAGCAAGCTAACCAAAACCGATGGATTTTACAAAAACGAACTGGTTAAAATACTACTGCCACCCGAACTGCAAAAGGTAGATAAGGGGCTGCGTAACATAGGCCTGGGAAGCCTTGCCGATGAAGGCCTTAAACTAATGAACCGTGCCGCCGAAGACGCCGTAAAGGAAGCTACCCCCATATTTGTATCGGCGGTAAAGAACATGACGTTTACTGATGCAAAAAACATCCTCCTGGGTGCCGATAACTCGGCTACGGTGTACCTGCAAAATACTACCTCAACTCAGTTGTACAGTAAATTTAACCCGGTTATAAAATCATCGTTTAGCAAAGTAGGTGCAGACCGCGTTTGGAAAGACATGATTACACGCTACAACAGTATTCCGCTGGTAACAAAGGTTAACCCAGATCTTAACGATTATGTTACCCAAAAAGCACTGGATGGCGTGTTTAAAATGATAGCTGTTGAGGAAAAAGATATAAGGAATAACATTGCCGCACGCACAACAGCCCTGCTGCAAAGGGTGTTTGCCCTTCAGGATAATAAACGCAGCTAAGCTGTAACCGCCTTATAAATAAACATATAACATTATCTTAACAGTGTATTTAATTTATTTTGAGTAATTTGTAGCTTGTAATAAATGGTTTTCACATACACATTAGTTAGGGTTAGTTAAGAAAATGCCAACGGTGCAAATTGTTGGCATTTTTTGTATTTTTACCCGAAACCACACAGATGAAAACCGGCTTTTTATTTACCCGGATAAGCATAGCCCCGTTGGTGTTTTTCCGTATGGCATTTGGTATACTGCTGGCTTGGCATGCCTTTGGTATGGTAGCCGGAAAAGATATACCTTACTTATACCTCACCCCAAAATACCTGTTCCCGTTTATAGGTTTTGAATGGCTTAAGCCGCTGCCCGGTGCCGGTATGTACTGGTACTTTGCGGTTATGGGTGTTACTGCCCTTTTTGTAGCTGCCGGCTTTTTGTACCGATATAGCCTGGGTGCACTTACACTATTGTTTACCGGTAGTTACCTGATGCAGAAAACCATTTACAATAACCACCACTACCTGGTTATCCTGCTATGTATACTATTGCTCTTTATGCCCGCCAACCGAAGCCTGAGCATAGATGCTGCAATAAAACCCAGCCTTAAGCAAACCACCATGCCCGCCTGGTGCAGGTATATCTTTATATACCAAATGGCACTGGTATACGTGTTTGCAGCTATAGCCAAGCTCTACCCTACCTGGCTTAACGGCAAATTTATAAGTATTATTATGGCGCCTCACAAGCGTACTTTTTACGGTGCTGTGGTACAAAACCATTATTTCCAACTGTTTTTGGCATGGGGTGGTATGCTGTTTGATTTTCTTATAATACCGGCGCTCCTGTACAGGCGTACACGCGTTATGGCTACTTTAGCCATGCTGTTTTTCCATTTGTTTAATGCAAAAACACTGAGTATAGGTATATTCCCCATGCTGGCCTTATCCATGCTTTGCTTTTTCTACGAGCCCGAAAGTATAAAAACACTTTTTACTAAAATTGGCCTACAGCTATCGGGTAGCGTAGCTCACAACAACAACGTTTACAAGTACAACTGCATTGCCGTTACGCTACTAAGCCTGTATGCTTTAATACAGCTGGCGCTACCGCTACGGCATCATTTTATAGAAGGCAATGTACAATATACTGGTGAAGGGCATCGCTTAAGCTGGCGCATGAAACTGTTTGATAAGCGCGGTACACTGACCATGTATGCCCAGCCAAAAGGCAGTAGTGAAAAGGCAGTAATTAACCTGGGTAATTATTTTACACGGGATCAAATAGCACGAATAGTATCGCGCCCGGATATGATTTGGCAGGCAGCGCAGTACATTAAAAAAGATTATGAAGCCAAAGGACAAAAAGTAGCCATTTACGCTACAGCTAAGATGTCTCTGAATCAGTTGCCCGCGCGTGACTTAATTGATGAAAATGCAAACCTTGCTGACGCTAAGTTGTTATATTTCAGTCACTGTCCGTGGATAGTAGAAAATTCTGACTGAAAATGCAAAATTGTTATTAAATTGATTGTAAATAAACACACTGTTTGTTACATTTACTATAAAAATAATGGGGTATGAAAAAGTCGCTTATCGCCTTGTGCTTACTGACTTATGCCGTAGGTTTCAGCCAGGAATGGTACACAGAACTTAGCGCTGCAAAACACGCGGCCGCTACCACAAACAAAAAAATATTACTCGTGTTTTCGGGCCCGGGATGGTGTGCTAACTGCATGCGCCTGGACGAAATTTTATGGAGCAGCCCCGAGTTTAAAGCGGAAGCCGAGAAAAACTGGGTACTGCTACGCGCTGACTTCCCTCAGAAGAAAGGCATGCCCGAACCTTTTAACGTAAATGCAGAAAACGTAGTGCTGGCCGAAAAGTATAACCGTGATGGGTTTTTCCCGTTTGTAGTGCTGCTGGATAAAAACGTCCGTAAACTCGACAAACAGGGTGAAGAAACTCTGGATACCCCGGGCGAATACGGGGCGTTACTTGAAAAAATGGGGAGGTAAAGTCACCCGCGATATACCTAAAATCTTACACCGGCTCTGTAGTGCGTTCCTGTAATTCCTTAAAATACGCGAATGCCTTTACTATGCGGCTGCCGTACCAGCTAAACATTTCGCCATCGGCAAAAACGGTTTTGGCGTGGTGTGTAAAACGCCCTAGTTCAAAAGCGTCTTCATCCTTAAACGGATAGGGTTCACTTGGCAAAAATATCACTTCAGGGTCGCCCTGTATGCGCATTTTTTGCGGAATTACCTCAGGGTAACGTTCTTCCCTTGCTTCGTAAATGTTGCTAAAGTGGTTCAGTTTCAGCATTTCGTCTATAAATGTACCTTTACCTGCCACCATGTAAGGCTCCTTCCATATAAAATATGCCGAACGCTGCCACGGCCTTCCCTCCATAAAGCGTGAAAAGTCGGCGCGTGCGTGTTCTATTTTATCGGTAAGTAACTGCGATTGCGTACGTACGCCAAACAGCTTTCCAAACTCTGTTATTACGTGCAGCGTATCGTTTATGGTATTAATATCGGTAACATATACAGGCGCTATGGCTTGCAGCGTTTCTACAATCTCCTGGGTGTTCTCCTCCTTATTGGCAATGATAATATCGGGCTGTAACAGCCTGATTTTTTCTACCTGTACCTTTTTTGTACCCCCTATTTTTTCTTTGGTCGACTTTAAATGGTAGGGGTGTACGCAAAATTTGGTAATGCCCACAATGCGGTCTTCCAACCCCAGGTCGAACAAGAGTTCGGTTAATGAGGGTACAAGCGATATAATGCGTACGGGTGGCTTTTCAAGAGTTATTGAATTACCCAATTGATCAGTATATGTTTTCACTTCAGGTTTCAGGTTACGTAAGAGTAAACAAAATTTACGAATTGTATTTAAGGGCTTTCAGCCTTGATGCCACCAGTATGTCGGCCATTTCCTGTTGCATAGCCAGTGCTTCGGCGCGCGCTTTTTCGGCAAAATCCTCACCGTTAGAAGCATATATAATACCCCGCGACGAGTTAACGAGTAATCCCACCTTATCGGTCATACCATATTTGCACACATCTTGCAGGCTACCGCCCTGCGCCCCTACTCCGGGCACCAGGATAAAGCTATCGGGTATAATCCGGCGGATCTCTGTAAAGTATTCTGCTTTTGTAGCCCCCACCACATACATAAGATTATGGCTGTTTTTGTAGGTTTTACTGGTTTCCAAAACCGTTTTATACAGCTCTTTGCCACCGGCATCTTTTGTTTGGAAATCAAAAGCCCCCTCGTTACTGGTTAGTGCCAGCAGTATAGTAAACTTATCCTCTACGGCCAGGAACGGTTCCACGCTGTCTTTGCCCATATACGGGGCTACCGTAATACTGTCAAAATCCATATCCTTTAAAAAAGCCTTGGCGTACATGGCACTCGTATTGCCTATGTCGCCGCGCTTGGCATCGGCTATGGTAAAAATATCGGGGTGGTTTTCATTAATGTAGGCAATTGTTTTTTCAAGTGCCTGCCAGCCTTTAAGCCCGTAAGCTTCAAAAAAAGCCGTATTCGGTTTATACGCCACACACAGGTCGTGCGTAGCATCTATAATCGCCTTACAAAATTCAAAAATCGGGTCTTCGGTTTGCAACAGGTGTGTGGGTACCTTAGTAAGGTCTACATCGAGCCCTACACTCAGGAACGATTTTTTTTCAATAATCTGTTGATACAGTTGTTCAGTAGTCATGTTGTTGTGTTAGTGCGTTAGCCGTGCAAAAGTACCCTTTAATTCAAAGATTTAAAAATTGAACGATTTAAAAATTAAGGAATCTTCAAATTGTTACATTAAACAATTGTTTACCCCAGCCAGTCTTTAAAATCGTTTACGCGCTCACGGCTTACAATAACCTCATCATCTTTATAAGTAGGCAATACTACCTTAAGGCGACTGTTAGTATACACCAATATATCCTTTATAGCCGTTACCGAAACTATAAACTTTCGGCTTACACGATAAAACTGCTTAGGGTCCAGCTCGGCTTCAAGCTGCTCCAGCGTTGTTTCCAGCAGATAATCACGATTATCTGTAGTATGGGCATAAGTGCCCTTGTTTTCGCTGTAAAAACACTCTATATCTTCTACGTTTACCATTTTAAGGTGCTGCCCCATTTTTATGGTAAAGCGCTTTTTATACACCTTTTCGGCTGTACCGCCGGCAAGCATGCGCTTTATCTGGTCAAAGTCCAGCGATACGGGTTCCTGTTGTTTCGGCAGGCGTTCTTTGTATTTGTTTACCGCAATTTCCAGGTCGTCTTCATCTATGGGCTTTAGCAGATAGTCAATACTGTTCAGTTTAAAGGCGCGCAGGGCATACTCATCATACGCGGTGGTAAATATTACCGCGCTGGTTATGGGCGTAGCCTCAAAAATTTCAAACGAAAGCCCGTCAGACAACTGAATATCCAGAAAAATCAGGTCCGGTTGCGGGTTTTGCCCAAACCATTCCAGCGATTCCTCTACAGAGTGCAACATGGTAGTAGCCTCTATACCCAGTTTTTGAAGCTTGCGCTGCAGCAGGCGCGCTGCCGGTTTTTCGTCTTCTATAATGATTACGTTCATTGTGTGCGGTTTTCTGATTGATGCCGCAATCTAAAAATTTTTATCGGAATGTGGTAGCGCAAACAGACGTTAGATTTTATTTATCTCTCCTTATTCCTAAGCTTATGATAATCAATAACAAAATTATTGGTTTGCCTTTCCGGGACATTACTGGGAAAAATAGCCTGTATGCTTTTAGAGAGACGTATAAAACTTGCAACCCGTTCATAACCAGAAAGCTTTAAAAAAGCTTCCTGCTGCGCGGCCTTGCTCTCCTCTTTTGTGGTGTAGGTTATCTGCATAGGGTAAAGTTACAAAAAATAACTCCTGATTGTTTCCTAAATTTTCTTGACATAGTTCAATGCACAGCCCTTTTATTAGCCTGAAATTTGCCCTGTACAACTATAATACACCACAACATGGACCGCAAAAACTTTATAAAGAAAGGCCTTATGGGTACCGGCATGCTAATTACCTCTGCCGCCCTGGGCGATACCATAAAAAACGAAATAGACGAACTGCAACCGCTGGAACCTATGGGATTTAACCACATACCGGGTCCGGAAACAAAAATACTGGACAATACCGTACTGCACCGCGCCGAAACCCGCGGCTATGCAAACCACGGCTGGCTAAATACGCACCACACTTTTAGCTTTGCCAGCTACAACAACCCGGACCGTATGCACTTTGGCGTACTGCGCGTTTTAAATGACGACCAGGTGAGCGAAGGAATGGGCTTTGGCACGCACCCTCATGACAATATGGAAATCATTTCTATACCGCTGGAGGGCGATTTAGAACATAAAGACAGCATGGGAAACAAAGCCGTAATAAGGCATGGCGATATACAGGTAATGAGTGCCGGTACGGGTATTACCCACAGCGAGTACAACAAAAACACAGATAAGCCGGTAAAATTCCTGCAGATATGGGTGTTCCCTAACAAAAAGAATGTAAGCCCACGCTACGACCAGATTACACTTAAGGTAGCCGACAGGCACAACAAACTGCAACAAATACTTTCGCCCAACCCTGCCGATGCCGGTGTATGGATACACCAGGATGCGTGGTTCCACTTAGGTACTTTTGATAAGGACAAAGCGGCACACTACAACATAAAACGTAAAGGCAACGGCGTTTATGCGTTTGTAATTAAAGGCAGTTTTACCCTGGGCGGCATTACCCTTAAGGAACGCGATGGCATGGGAATATGGATTACAGAGCACATTTCCCTGGCGGCTAAAACCCAGGGAGCCGAGATATTACTTCTGGATGTACCCATGGCGCTGTAAAAAAAATCGCTAACTTTAGTTTTCTTGTCCTAGTTCAATGCCGGGGCGGCAAAGGGAAGCTACCTTTGCTTCATCAAAATACAACAACAGTTTTTAACATAACCATAAAATTTTTAATAGTATGTCTACCGGAACATGGGCTATTGACAATACACACTCAGAAAT
>JAAXJD010000102.1 GCA_012270005.1 Flavobacterium sp.
ATATAATACTTATAAAAACAAAAACCGGAGCTATAAACTCCGGTTTTGTAAAAATATATAGTTATTAAAAACTATTCTTTGCTTTCTACCTTAGCCCAGGTATCTCTAAGGCCTACTGTTTTATTGAAAACAAGTTTCTCAGCATTGGTATCGGTATCTACACAGAAATAACCAAGGCGTTGGAACTGATACCTCTCCCCTGCCTCAGCACTTTTAAGTGAAGGCTCCAGGTAGCCGGTTATAACGCTAAGTGAATTAGGATTAATGTATTCTTTAAAGTCAACATCCTTATCACCGTCAGGGTTTTCGTGGGTAAATAGCCTGTCATAAATGCGCACTTCAGCCTTAACAGCGTGTGCTACAGAAACCCAGTGTATGGTACCTTTAATTTTTCTTAAAGAAGCTTCGGTACCGCTACCACTCTTACTATCAGCATCGTAGGTAGCGTGTATTTCTGTTATGTTTCCGTCTGCATCTTTAATTACGCTTTCACCTTTAATAATGTAAGCATTTTTAAGGCGAACTTCTTTACCCAGTGTAAGGCGGAAATACTTACTGTTAGCATTTTCCATAAAGTCTTCGCGCTCTATGTACAGCTCACGACTAAAAGGAACCTCGCGGAAACCTGCCGACTCATCTTCAGGGTTGTTTTCTGCCTCAAGCCATTCTTCCTTACCTTCAGGGTAATTTGTAATAACCAGTTTTACAGGGTCTAAAACGGCCATAACACGTGGCGCTGTTTTGTTAAGCTCCTCACGTACACAAAATTCTAATACGCTTACATCTACAAGGTTAGTACGCTTTGCAATACCTATGGTATCTGCAAAATTTACAATAGCCTGTGGCGGGTAACCCCTGCGACGCATACCGCTTATGGTACTCATACGCGGGTCATCCCATCCAGTAACGTAATTTTCCTGAACCAACTGTAGCAGCTTACGCTTACTTACAACAGTGTGGCTTAGGTTACGGCGTGCAAACTCGCGCTGTTTAGGGCGGGTATTTGCGCTATCATATATTTGGTCAAGGAACCAGTCATACAGTTCCCTGTGCATCATAAACTCCAGTGTGCAAAGCGAGTGTGACACCGCTTCAAGGTAATCGCTTTCTCCGTGTGCCCAGTCGTACATAGGGTATATACACCATTTATCGCCACTGCGGTGGTGGTGTTTGTGCAGTATACGGTACATAATAGGATCGCGCATAAGCATATTACTGCTTGCCATATCTATTTTTGCACGCAGTACGTGTGTACCTTCCTCAAATTCACCATTTTTCATGGATTCAAAAAGGCTAAGGTTTTCTTCTACACTGCGGTTACGGTAGGGGCTTTCGGTACCCGGCTGGCTTGGTGTACCTTTTTGTTTTGCCATATCCTCAGAGCTTTGGCTGTCTACGTAAGCCTTACCATTTTTTATAAATGTTACAGCCCAGTTGTACAGATCCTGGAAATAATCAGACGCATAACGCTCCTCTGCCCAGGTAAAACCAAGCCACTCTACATCGCGCTTAATGGCATCTACATACTCCTGCTCTTCTTTAGCAGGGTTAGTATCGTCAAAACGCAGGTTTACAGGGGCATTATACTTAAGTCCTAACCCAAAATTAAGGCATATAGAACTGGCATGACCCACGTGTAGGTAACCATTTGGCTCCGGCGGAAAACGGAAACGTAATTTGTCTTTAGGAAAACCATTGGCCAGATCTTCCTCAATAATCTGTTCAATAAAATTCAGCGAACGCTCTTCGGTTGACATATATTTTCTGTTATGAGACTGCAAATGTAGTTAATTAGTAGCAAAGTTTCTGAGATGCTGAGTTACTTAGTTTCTGAGTTTATAATAGCTTTTTAAAAAACTAAGCAGCTCAGTAACTCAGTAGCTTTTTAAAACTTTGTAACTTTGTATCTCAGAAACTAAGTAACTCAGAGACTTTTAAAAAATGGGTATTATTAAGCTACAAAACATACGCACGTTTTCGTTTCACGGCTGCCTTAATGAGGAGGCCAAAATAGGCAGCGACTATCGTGTAGACTTGGAAATTAAAGCAGACCTGCGCAAAAGTATGGTTACCGATGAACTGGCTGATACGGTAGATTATGTGCAGCTAAACCGCATAGTAACCGAAGAAATGGCCATACGCAGCAAACTGCTGGAACACGTGGCACAGCGCATTGTAAAACGTATTTTTGCCGAGCTGCCACAGGTAAGCCGCATACAGGTAGCGGTAAGTAAAATAAATCCTCCTATTGGTGGCGACGTAGAGGCGGTAACCATACAGGTAGAGGAGTTTCGCGCATGATTATTCTGAATTTTGAATTATAAATTTTAAATGAAAGCGGTTTATATTCAAATCATTACAAAAAAGTGTGCTACAAATGTGAGGTAAATGTGGTAAAATTTAAAAATTTATGTACATTTGCCATCCGAAATAATGGCATCTTGGCCGAGCGGCTAGGCACAGGTCTGCAAAACCTGCTACAGCGGTTCGAATCCGCTAGATGCCTCCAAACAAAAAACTCCTTTATTACTAAAGGAGTTTTTTTATTTTGTATCGGTTTGTATTTAATGCTGTTCCTGATGTTCTACCTCATTTATTGCCTTTTTAAATCGCTCAGGAAACCAACCCTGAACTAATAATGCCAGGCCAAAAACCATAAGTATTACGCTTATTCCCTGCTTTATCTTCATAATGTTACGGGTAGTAAGTTTACTGCGAAGCTGTTTTGCAAGGCCTATTTTGCACAAGTCTACAGCAAAATAAGCGCATATAACAGAGATAAAGAATACCAGTATGCGTGTAGGATCCATATCTAATTTAGGGCCCCAGGTAATTATTATGGCAAGCCAAAAACCCAGTACGCCTATGTTTATAAAATTAAGCAGGAAACCTTTAATAAAAAGGCTCATGTAATCTTTACGGATAATGTCTTTGCTTGCGTCGTCTACCAAATCATTTTTACTTACTTTCTTTAGCTTCATGAGCGAAATAAAACCGTAAGTAAACATAACGAGCCCGCCAAATATAAATAAGGCAGGCTCGTCTTTTAATTTATCAAGCAGTCTGTAGATGCTAAAATATGCAATAAGTATAAAAACTATATCTTAAGTAATGGCTCCCAGGTCGAAGGCTATGGCTGCCTTAAAACCTTTTAAAACACTGGTTTCGAGCAGTACAAAAAATACGGCTCCCGGCATTATGCTCAGAAAAAAACCCAGTGGAATAGCGCCTAAAATATCTTGTATCATCAAGTCGGTTTAACGATGCAAGATACATTTTTTAATTATCATTAAAAAATAGGCGTTTATTTTACTACTATATTACCTCCGGCCACAGTTTTTTGGTTAACCTGTTTTGGCTTGCCATAAATGTAAATATTACCCCCTGCCCTGGTTTTCGCATCTACAAAATCAGTAGCAAATATTTCTGCTGTACCCACGGCATTTAGTGTAATCGTAGGTTGCTGCGTAGTACGCTCTGTAGCCTGTAGCGTAGCACCAGATGACATAGTTACATCGCTGTTTTTAGCGTTGCCTTTAAGCTCCAGTTTACCGCCGGCATTTGCCTTAACCTTTAACCTGTCTGTATCTATTTTAAGCACCACTTTAGCACCTTCTTTTACATTAACATCAAAGGCAATGCTTTTAAACGTATCAGGAGATGTTACTGTAGCGCCTTCACTAGCCTCTACCCTATCTATTTTACCGGTGTAGTACAGCGTAGCCTCTACGTTTTCGCCGCTAAAAATTTTGGTTACTTTCATCCTTATCTTAAGGTCGCCATTTACAGTTACTACCTCTACATCATCAGCATTGGCACCACGGAGTTCTATCTTGTTTTCAGTAGAATGCATCATGGTAACGTTTATCCTGTCAAACGCCCTTACTGCAGTAAAGTCGCCTAAATTTTGCGTTTTCTGAGCGTTTATAAGTTGGCTTAAACCTATAAAGGCTACTATCAATAGCTTTTTCATACTTTGTTTTTTAAAAAATTGTTGATATTACTTACAAAGTAACGCTAACAGCAAAGACAATGCCGTTAAAAACTTGTTACACTTTTTGCAAAGTTTTTCTAATAAAAAAAGCCGGGCGTAAGCTTCTATTGTGTTTAAAAAGAAAACTTATTCCCGGCAATTACATATTGTAAAACAACTATTCTGCGTTTTTCCTTAAAAAGGTAAAGTCAAGCTGTTTTTTAACAAGGTCGGCATTTTTAACCTTTACCCATACCTCGTCGCCCAGCTGTAGCAGGTTATGAGTAACCTGTCCTACAAGGGCATATTGCTTTTCGTCAAAGGTGTAATAGTCGTCCCTGATTTCGCGTATACGGCACATACCTTCGCATTTATTGGACATGATTTCTACATAAATACCCCACTCTGTAACGCCGGAAATTACACCCAGGAATTCTTCATCTTTATGATCCAGCATATATTTAACCTGCATGTATTTTATGCTGTCGCGCTCTGCATTAGCGGCAAGGTTTTCCATGTTGCTGGAGTGCGCACACATTTCTTCGTAGTGTTCTGCATCGGCTGATTTACCACCATCCAGGTAGTGCTGTAACAGCCTGTGCGCCATAACATCGGGGTAGCGCCTTATGGGTGACGTAAAGTGCGAATAATAATCAAACGCCAGCCCGTAGTGCCCTATGTTCTGGGTGCTGTATTTTGCCTTGCTCATGCTTCGTATAGCCAGGGTATCTACAAGGTTCTGTTCTTTTTTACCCTGAACTTCGGTAAGCAGGTTATTAAGCGATTTAGATATATCGTTTTTAGACCTGAAATTTATTTTATAACCAAATTTAGAAATAACCGTTTGCAGGTTGATAAGCTTATCTTCATCCGGTTCGTCGTGAATACGGTATACAAATGTTTTCTCGGGTTTTTGCTTGCCAATAAACTCGGCTACTTTACGGTTAGCAAGCAGCATGAATTCCTCTATCAGGTGGTTAGCATCTTTAGCCACTTTAAAATATACACCTGTAGGTTCTGCCTGTTCGTTAAGGTGGAATTTTACTTCTACCTTATCAAACGAAATGGCACCGTTTGCCATGCGCTTACGGCGAAGTATCTTAGCCAGATCATCCATTTTAAGCGTTGCAGAGCGAATATCTTCGCTTACGGTATATTCTGTACCGGTTAACGATATTTCGGCCGGTATAGTGGCGCTTTTTGTTTCTATAATGCTTTGTGCCTCCTCGTAGGCAAAACGCTGGTCGCTGTAAATTACGGTACGGCCAAACCACTGGTTTACTACTTCTGCCCTTTCGTTTAGTTCAAATATGGCCGAAAAGGTATATTTTTCCTCATTAGGGCGCAGCGAACAGGCAAAGTTACTCAGTACCTCAGGCAGCATAGGTACTACCCTGTCTACCAGGTATACAGATGTAGCGCGCTTGTAAGCCTCCTGGTCCAGTATGGTACCTTCCTGAAGGTAGTGCGATACATCTGCAATGTGGATACCTATTTCGTAATTACCATTTTCAAGTTTTTGGAAACTCAGTGCATCATCAAAATCCTTTGCATCTTTAGGGTCTATGGTAAAGGTAAGTACATTCCTCATATCCCTTCGTTTAGCAATTTCTTCCGGGTGTATTTCGGTATCCAGCTTTTGTGCAAATACTTCTACATCTACCGGGAAATCATACGGAAGCCCGTACTCCGCAAGTATAGCGTGTATTTCTGTATTGTGCTCACCCGGTTTACCTAGTACCTTAAGAACCTGGCCAAAGGGGCTGTCGGCCTTAGCAGGCCAGTCGTCAAGGTTAACCAGTACAACATCTCCATTCTGGGCGTTGCCTATTTTATCTTTAGGGATAAAAATATCGGTATACATCTTAGGGTTTGCAGTGCTTACAAAAGCAAAGTTCTTTTGTATATCTATAACACCTACAAACTCTGTTTTTTTACGTTCTATGATTTCAACCACTTCACCTTCAGGCCTTCTGCCTTTACGGCGGTTGTATATGTACACTTTTACCTTATCCCCATCCAGGGCTTTGTTAAGGTTATTAGTAGGTATAAACACATCATCTTCAAGATCAGGAGCTACAAAGTATGCTGTTTTACGGCTGGTCATATCTATAACGCCTTCTACATATTCTGTTTTACTCAGCACCCTGTATTTACCGCGCTCTACCTCTTCTATGTTTTCCTTTGCAGCCAGGAACTTAAGTTCCTTTATAATCTCGTTACGGCTTTTAGTATCATCCAGCTGCAGTACGGCTGCTATTTGCTTGTAGTTAAATGTTTTATTAGGGTCTTTGGCAAGTATCTTATAAATCTTTCCCGAAAAATCTTTTTCCTTTTTGGCTGTTGGTTTGCCTTTCTTCTTACTCATAATTCATTCTAAATATTCGGAAATTTACGAATAACTATCAGAATTATAAGACATGTTAAAGAAATAATAACGTTTAAATACGTAATTTTATATGCAATAAGGCCTTTAAAACCCTAACTATGAAACACTTTGTAACAGCGGCTATCTTTACTTATCCACATGAAATAACCATACTAAAACACTTATTGGAAGAAGCCGGCCTGCAGTTTTACTTTGAAAACGAAACCATGGCCAGTGTAGTGCCGCTATACACACACGCACTGGGCGGCATAAAACTTAAGGTACACAAAAACGACCTTAACACCGTAAAAGAAATACTGGATAACTTTAACCACAACAACCATCTTAAAATAATTTAAGCCAAACCTTCTTCAAGGTTTTCAACATTTATAATAAAAACAAAACAGAAAATTTTTAAAAAATCTTTTTATGATTGTTATTATTGCTTGTTGATATGTGGAATAACTTTTTAAAGCAGGGCTTGTTTTTAGAGTTATACAATTTTATACAAATGTTTCAACAGTGTTAACAGAATGTAAATTTTTAAAAATGAGTTGTTTTCGTTTTTTTCGCCAAAGGTTATTAACAATGGTTAATTTCTATTAACAGCATGTTTTTATGGAAAACTTCACTGGTTAATTATTGTTAATAACTGTGTAGAAACTATGGAAAACTCCACAACAAATTTTAAAGAAATTCACTTGTGTAATTCAATCCTTTTTGGCTTATAAAAATTTCGATACGGTTTAAAAAAATCTTTAATTTTTAGTTTTTAACTTATCAACAAAAGGCGTTAAAAATTACCACCTTTATTTTCAGTGCTTTATTAAAGTTACTAACACTGTTGTTTTTTAACATATTTATTGTTATACTATCACATACACATGTAACGCGCTAGTTTCTAATATTTTGCATTCTGCTGCACAATACTAGTCCATTTTATGGTACCTTTGCAGTAAATAACACACTGTAAATAACTATGAAAATTTCTATTGGTAACGACCACGCAGGGCCTGAATACAAAAAGGCAATTGTAGCACACCTTGAATCAAAAGGTTACGAAGTTATTAACCACGGAACCGACACACCCGATAGCGTAGACTATGCAGATTTTGTACATCCTGTGGCAAACGATGTTGAAAACGGGGTGGTAGACTTTGGTATTATTATCTGCGGAAGCGGTAACGGTGCTGCCATGACCGCTAACAAACACCAGAAAATACGTGCAGCGCTGTGCTGGACCAAGGAAATTACCGAGCTGGCACGCCAGCATAACGATGCTAACATACTAAGCATACCTGCGCGCTACACCAGCAAGGAGCAGGCAATAGCTATGGTAGATACGTTTTTAAATACCGCTTTTGAAGGAGGCCGCCACAAAACCCGTATAGATAAAATGCCTTGTATGTAATACTTTCATTGTAATTCATAAAAAAATCCGCCAACAGGCGGATTTTTTATTTTCGGGATTTTTCCCTGATATCTTTAAAAATACGGTTGTAACTCCCTACAATCATACCCCCATTACTCCTGTATAGGTTTACATTAGAGGTGGCATTGGATTGGCGTGTGGTAACGCCCTGTGCGGTTTGAGAGTAAATAATTTCGCCGCGTTTAAGGTCGTATACCTCCAGCGATACGCGGTTAATACGCTCGTCGGCAAGGGTGTTTCCTTTTGCGTTTACGTCTACCGTACCGCCAATGTCGTCTTTAACAGTACGGCATTTTATGTTGATGAGGTAATCATAGTGGGTACCATCGTACATTTCCTTTATAAGCGATCGGTTAGGGTTAAACGGAATTTTTTTCTGCAACATTAACCCCTTAGTAACCGATACCCTGCTAAGGCGGTCGCCCAGGTATTTGCCAAAATCTTTTTCGGCAAGCTGATACAGCTGTTGGTAGTTGTAGCCGCTGCCTTCATCGCTAAGCAGCCAGCGCCCCTGGGTAAAATCAAGGCCGGGCTGGTCTACAGGGTTTACAAGTGAATAACGGGGAACGCTACAGCCGGCCAAAGCCAGCAGCAGCATAAGCAGAAGTAAGTTGGTTATACGCATAGGTACGGTTATGTGGATTTTTTAAATGCAGCAAAAAGTATGCCTGTGCCCTACCCCTTTTTATATAAAAAAATCACGCTGGTGGGCGTGATTGGTTGGGTTTTCAAATTAATAGTCGTAAGTTTTTATTTGGTGTTTAGTATAATCAATTAAGAGCTCGATTCCTCTTTTATGTTCTCTTTTTTGTTCATTAGTTAAAAGATCGAGGTTATATTTTTTTGAAGTTAATAATTCAATTTGTAATTCAAGAGTAGGCCGATTAAATTTAAAAAATCTTTTTTTCCCGTCACCTTTAAAAGAAATTTCTTCATCTATCTCTAAAGGATACGTAGTTTCATCATGGGTAACAAAAATTTTACCAATACCATTTTCAAAGTCGTAGCTATTTTTTTTAACATAATCATTCTCATAAAAAACATTTAATAATTCTTTACCTATGCTATAAATAGGCTGACTTACAATAACGTTAGGAGGATACAATTTAGATTTAAACGAAACATTATTTAATTTATTTGTACCTAAATTTAATCCAAAATCTGTTAAATCTGAGTTAGGATTTTGTCGTTCAAATTTTGCATATGGAAATCCAATGGGTTTTGAAATTAAAAAATCAGATGAACAGTTTGTAAATATGACGTTATTGATTTTTAATGTTAAGCACGTTGGACTCATTATAAAACATAATGTATTAGTGCCAGTCCATCTAATACCTATATAATCATCATAACAATTTGTTATAGCTAGTAATCTATCTTTTAATCCAATTCTAGTATTTATGAAGTACTTAGGAGTCATATTAAATGTTCCTTTATTATGATACTGTATAGCCAACCACAAACTTACTCTTACTTTATCAAACCAGTCCAATAATCTTAAAAGGTCAACAGTTTCAACATATTTGTCTTCAAGAATATTTATTATAGTTGGTTTAACTAAAGATTCTATTTTAGCAAATTCACTATTTCATTCAGTGCACGATGGAAAAGTTAATGATGAAAAATTATTTTTAATTTATTGATTTTTATTAAAATTTTATCAAACTGACATCTCTTTATTTTCTCTAGTTGTCTAG
>JAAXJD010000122.1 GCA_012270005.1 Flavobacterium sp.
ATCCCCCTACCCATATCTCTATTATTAACTATAAATCTAGACTTCTAACTTTATTTTTATCCCTAAATCAATCCAACAATCCAACCACCCAACTAACCATCCATCCATCCATCCGTGTAATACTACTATTACAACGTTGTAGTTGATTATATGTCAATATGTTATGTTTTTGTTAATCCTTAATTTTTGAGGTGTTTTTGAGGGTTTTTGCTTGATTTTGAAACGTTGAAACAGGCAGGTTTTTTACCTAAAATTAGGCATAAAACCGACTTAAAATTACCTGTTACTACAACGTTTTATGTAGATGTTTTTTATTTAGGTAATTTTAACCTGATTTAAAATTGGTTTTTTGTATGAACAGCAGGTTTACATTTTTTTTACTATATAATTTATTTGTTACCGCGTTTTGTTACGGGCAGGTTAAGAACATAGGCCTGCCTAAAATTATAAACTACAAAAAGTCGGACTATTTAGGGGGTGCTCAAAACTGGGAAATGGGGCAGGATAGCCGTGGTAATATGTACTTTGCCAACACCGAGGGTATGCTGCAGTATAATGGCACATCGTGGACTAAATACCCAATACCTAACGCTACCGTGCGCTCTTTAAAGGTAGATAAGTCCGGACGCATATATGTGGGTGGGTACAATGAGTTTGGCTACTTTGAAGCAAATGCAAAGGGAAAACTGGTGTATCATTCCATATCTAAACTCGCTACCCCTAATTCCAAGAAAATCATCGACTTTGTTTGGAAAGTGCACATACTTGGCGACGAGGTAATATTTCAAACTTTTTTTCGCACCTATATATATAAGTCCGGAAAAATAACCGTACTGGAGGCACCTAACAGGTTTCAGTTTTCGTTTGTGCTAAATAATACCCTTTATTTTCAGGACATTGCTGCCGGCTTGCTGGAGTACCGCAATGGTACGCTTACTTCCTTACCTAATACTGAGGTTTTTAACAATACCGAAGTATGGGGCATATTGCCGTATACAGGTAACCGCCTGCTGGTTATAACAATAGATAAGGGGATTTACCTGTACGATTTCAGGCAGGTAACTCCCTGGAAATGCGAGGCATCTGCATTTGTGGCGAAGAACAGCAGCTTGGGTGGTCGCATTTTAAATGAACGGTTTATAGAACTTAACACCGTATTAAATGGTATTATAATATGCGATATGAGTGGCAATATCATTCAGCATATTAATAATAAGAAGGGTTTGCTAAACAATACGGCGCTAAGTTCGTGCCTGGATTCATCCGGCAATCTTTGGCTGGGGCTGGATAACGGTATAGCGTACCTGAATATTAATTCTCCGTTCACATACCTGGGTACAAGTTTTGATCTTAGTTCGGTCTATGCTTCGGCGGTGTATCAAAGTAATTTGTATGTTGCTACAAACCAAGGTGTTTTTAGCCACTCATGGAAACAGCCCTTTAAAGAAGATAACTTTACATTTTTACCAGGCACCACAGGGCAGGCGTGGGGGCTGGAGGTTGTAGATAATGAAATGCTTTGCTTGCACAACCGGGGGCTCTTTACCCTTGTAAATGGCAAGCCCGGCCGCTGGCTCGATGATCGTAGGGGATATTTGGGCCTGAAGAAAATCCCCGGAAAACCTAATTACTTAATGGCCAGTAACTACCACGGGTTTGCCATATTAGAAAAAACACCGCAAGGGTGGCAGTACCGTAACCAAATAGATGGATTTAACGTAAGTGACAGCCGCTTTGTTACCGATGGGCAAAACGTGTGGCTTTTAAAAAACTTCACGCTATACCGACTGAAGCTCAGTAATGATATGAAGCGTTTTACGGTTACTGCTACGTATGAAGGGTTGTCTAAATCGGTTAAAAACATAACCAGTACACAAATGATTAACGGTAAAATATATGTACAGGGGCAGAATCGTTTTTTCCTGTATGACGCTTCAAACGATCGTTTTGTGGAGGACAAGAACATGTCTGGCATTTTTAGTAAACTGCCTAAGTTGCGTTATTGTTTTGAAGATAATAAAGGTAACATCTGCTATTTTTACGCAGAGTCATCTATGGGTATGCTCATGAAACAGCCAAACGGTACGTATAAAGATGTACGTTCTCCGTTTTCGGCAGTTACAGGTAACCTGGTGTACTTTTTTGAATCGGTAAATACCATAGATGAAAGGAATATTTTTATTGGCCTAACAGAGGGTTTGGTGCATTATAACCCCAAATTATACTACGGTAATGCCGACAAGCCAAAGGTGTTTATTAAAAGTTTTTCGTTTGACAACGACACGCTGTACACCGGGAACAAGCCTAATATACAACCTGCTGCTGTACCTTATAAATATAATAGTGTAAAGTTCAATTTTTCCTCGCCGGCGTATGACAACCCCGAAAATATAAAGTTTTCCTACAAGCTCGATGGCTTTGATGATAAATGGAGTAATTGGTCTAATGTGCCTGTAAAAGAGTATACTAACCTTTCGGAAGGTAGTTACCGTATGGCAGTAAAGGCCATTAATAGCTCTGGCGAGCAGTCAGATCCTGTTATGGTTTCCTTTAGTATTAACCCTCCCATTTACAGGCATCCGGTAGCCTATGTTTTCTATATTTTGTTGATAGGTACAGGGATTTATCTGGGGCGCAGGAGGGTAAAACTAAAAATGCGCCAAAGCCGTTATTACGAAACCCTGGAACAGCGACGCCTTTACCTGGAACGCGAGACAAAAATCAGGCAGGAACAGTATGAACTGGAAAAGGAAATTGAAAGGCTTAAAAACGAGCAGCTTAAAGTAAAGATACTTACAAAAGATAAGGAGCTTGTAAACAACTCGTTGCAGGTGGTTAAAAAGAATAAGATGTTAAATGGTATTATTAACAAGCTGAAAGATATTAATCCAGAACAAATGGATGAAGCTACTCGCTTGCAGTTTAACAAATTAAATAAAACAATAAGCAAAGAGCTAAATACAGATAAAAGTTGGAATAACCTGGAAAAGCACATACGTAACGTGCATTTCGACTTTCTAAAAAGGCTTAAAGAAAAATACCCGGCTATTACACCGCGCGAAATGGACTTGGCTACGTACCTGTTAATGAACATGAGTACCAAAGAAATTGCCGAAATTATGAATATAAGTGATGGGGGAGTGGAGCTGGCCCGATACCGCTTACGCAAGAAACTAGACCTGCCGCGAAAGGAGAATCTTACCGGTTTTTTAATGACGATTTAAAAGATTTTGATAATACTGAATTTCTATTTGGCATTGTTTAGCCATTTATGATATTTTTTAGCGTTGTAAAATTATAGCCTGTCTCGACGCAAAGTACTGAAGCCATTTGTTCAGTAAACCCTGCTAAGAACTATATATGTATTTCTGAAGCTAAAATTATGCAAATGCCGAACGAAAACGTAATAGGTAGTTGTTTTTCGGAAAATACCAAATTTTACAGCTTTTGACTATCAGGTGTTTATGTTTTGTGGTTTTTGAAAAAAATATATCAATTGCGGAACAATCATCACTGTTAACCAGTATACATATCTGTTTTGAACGAAGTTTCTTATAAAATAAAAGCGGCGCAAATTTGCGCCGCTTTCTCGTTTAAGGTATGCTAACTTTTACTGAAGTTCGAATGTTGCTTCCTGTACTTTTTCCGATGATGAACCTACAAAAACTTTAAAGGTTCCCGGCTCTACCAGATACTGGCCTTCGTTGTTATAAAAGCCCAGTTCTTTTTCGGTTAGGGTGAAGGTAACGGTCTTGGTTTCGCCTTTTTTAAGTGCCACCAGCTCAAAGCCTTTAAGCTCTTTTATAGGGCGTGCCAGGCTGGCTACTTCATCTCTTATGTAGAGTTGCACAACTTCTTTTCCATCGTAATTCCCTGTGTTTTTAAGGGTTACGCTTACTTTTACAGGCTCGCCCTTAGCGTAAGATGTTTTGTCAAGGGTTACTTTACCGTACTCAAAAGTAGTGTAGCTAAGCCCATGGCCGAAAGGATATAGTGGTGTTTTTTCTACGTCGCTGTAATGTGACCAAAACACGTTATTGTCAGCGTTTGTTGGCCTTCCGGTGTTTAGCAGGGCGTAGTAAATAGGCACTTGGCCTACATTCCTCGGGAACGTCATAGGGAGCTTACCGCTAGGGTTGTAATCACCGTAAAGTACCTGAGCCACAGCGTTTCCGGTTTCTGTACCCAAGTGCCACGCCTCTACAATCGCAGGGATATGAGCATCTGCCCAGGTAACAGAAAGTGGCCTTCCATTGTTTAGTACAAGTACTATATTTTTGTTTATTTCATATATTTCTTCAAGCAATTCCTGCTGTAAACCGGGCAAATCCAGGTTGGTACGGCTACGGCCTTCTCCGCTGCTAAAGCCATGCTCTCCCAGCACCATAATCACCACATCAGCTTCTTTGGCAGCTTTTTTCGCCGCATCAAATCCGCTTCTGTCGGTTGTATTGTACACCACTTCATCCAGGAAAGTAGCCTTGTTTACAGTAAGTTCTGTCCCTTTTTCGTAGGTAAGGGTATTACTTTTATATTGCTGCAAACCTTCTAAAACAGACACTGCTGTATTGTCGTCTGACGCAATGCGCCAGCTGCCTAACGGGCTGTTTTTATCTGCTGCAAGCGAACCGATTACGGCTATTTTTTGTCCTGTTTTTTTAAGCGGAAGCAGGTTACCTTCGTTCTTTAAAAGTACTATAGATTTCTTCGCCATGTCCAGTACAGCTTCATGGTTGGCTTTGCTGCCAATAACCTCTTTTTCAGTCTTTTCATTGCAGTAACGGTACGGGTCGTCAAACAATCCAAGTTCAAACTTCACACGTAATATGCGACGTACAGCATCGTCAATAAGCTTAACGTCTACCTTGCCTTCCTGTACCAGCTTAACCAGTTCATACACATATAAATGGCTTTCCATATCCATGTCTGCACCGGCGGTTACGGCCTTTTGGCTCGCATCAGCACCATCTTTGGCATGGCCCCATTTTATCATTTCACGTATTGAAGCCCAGTCGGTTATCACAAAACCGTCAAAGCCCCATTTGCCTTTCAGTATATCTCTTTGCAGGAAACTGCTGCCCGTTGCCGGTACACCATTCAGTACGTTAAACGAGTTCATAAAGGTACGTACACCTGCATTTTTAGCCGCTTCAAATGGTGGTAGTACTGCATTGTATAATGTTGAATTACTGATGTCTACAGTGTTGTAGTCGCGTCCTGCCTCTGCAAATCCGTACGCAGCAAAGTGCTTGGCGCAGGCGGCAATCGTATTAGGTTTGGCAAGGTCTGCACGGGTATCTCCCTGAAAGCCCTTAACGCGGGCCTCGGCTACTTTAGCGCCAAGGAACGGGTCTTCTCCGGCACCTTCCATTACACGTCCCCATCGCGCGTCACGGCTTATGTCTACCATAGGCCCAAACGTCCAGTTAATGCCCGATGCAGAAGCCTCGGCAGCAGCGGTTTCCGCCGATTTTCGTATGGCCTGCATATCCCAACTTGCAGCCTCTGCAAGTGGTATGGGCGACAGGGTTTTATACCCATGAATCACGTCAAAGCCTATAATTAGCGGTATGCCCAGGCGGGTTTCTTCTACTGCTATTTTTTGTACCGCACGTACCTGGTCTACACCGCGTACCGTAAGCATAGAGCCTACCCAGCCTTTACGAAGGTGTTCGTATTTTATGGCAGCATTACCTTCTTTAGGGGCAGGGCCTGTAACTTCCCAAAATCCGTTGTATTGGTTCATTTGTCCTACTTTTTCCTCTAAGGTCATTTTGGCTAAGAGGCTTTCTATGCGGGTTTCTATGTCTTGTGTTTGTTCCATTTTTTTCTTTTTCTGGGATTGTGCTGTGCCGGCCGCCAGCAAGGCCAGTACTATAAGGGTTTGTGATTTTTTCATTAGGTTTTACGCGTTGTTTTATAGCGAGTTACTCGCTTGTAAATGAGGAGGCGGGTAGGTTAGAATTGTTAAACAGATCAGATACGACGGCATTCTTCCAGCCGTAGCGCACCTTTACGGGATTTTTAACTGCTTTTGCAGACACCACCACACCGTCTTTTTCTATCTTGGCTGAAGCCGGGTAAAATTTGCCATCGGCACCGGCTATTTCAAATAAAGTCGACGTTTTTCCTGAAAAATGCAGCCCCTGTGCATTACTGAAATGAACAGTAAGTTTATTGCCTTTAACGGTAAAATCTTTATATAGCGGGCTTTCGGCAACCGCTTTGTTTGTGCCGTATATTTTATTTAACGCTATGTTGGCCAACCGAATACCTACAGGCTTTTTATCGCGTGGGTGAATGTCGGTAAGGTTGCCCACATCACTTATTACGGCCATAGCAGTATTGGGCACTTCATTTAAAACTCTGCGCTGGGCGTCCCGTACTTTTACACCCCAGTCGGCATCAGGGTATCCGTCATAATTATATGGTGCGATTTGCACATAATAGAAAGGGAAATCGTATCCCCAGGCTTTTCTCCAAGATGTTATAAGCCCTGCAAGGGTTTTGTTATATACCTCGCTGCCCACGTTGCTTTCACCCTGATACCATAGTGCACCCGCAATGCGGTAGCCCGCCAGCGGATTAACCATAGCATTCCAGGCACGTCCGGGCTTATGAGGGCCCCACTCGGCGGGTTTTAGCTTAGCCGCCGCCTCGCTTAATATAGGATCAGCAATAATAGCTTCTTCCGGAAACCAGATTTCTGCCGGCGTGCCACCCCAACTCGAATTGATTACCCCAATAGCCACTCCCTTAAGGTCTTGCTGAAGACGTTGGGCGAAGAAATAACCAATAGCACTAAAGTGTTTCATGGTTTCAGGGCTACACGCCTGCCAATTACCCGGTAGGTTTTGCTGCGGATATTTAGCCGTAAGTTTCGGTACCGTAAAAAATCGGATATCAGGGTAGTTAGCCTTGGCTATTTCTGCCTCCCCGCCTGTAATTCCTGCATTTGGTGTCCACTCCATGTTACTTTGTCCGCTACACAGCCATACCTCGCCCAGCATTACGTTATTTAGCGTAACCTCGTTGTAGCCTTTAAATTTTATGGTGTAGGGGCCACCCGCTCCCGGTGTTTGTACGTTTAAGCTCCAGGTGGCCTGGTTAGATCCTTTTATCTTATATTCCTTATTATCCCAGCCTGTGGTTACGGTTATTTCCTCATTAGGGTGCGACCATCCCCACAGTTTTACAGGTGCATTACGCTGCAGCACCATATTATCTGAAAAGAACGAAGGCAGTACTACATTAGCGCTTGCATATATAGGTGCACACAGGGCCAGAAGTTTTAAAATTATTCGTTTCATGGCTTTACTATCCGGGATTATTGATTTAAAAATGTTACTTTAATGTCATCGGCAAGGAGCGTACCGGTACAATTGCTAAGTGCCAGCATCAGCCTGAATTTTTCGGCATCCTGCGGCAGGTCAAAGGTTTTATCAAAAAACGTCCAGTCTTCGCTGGCGGTAACACTGCCTATAAGTTTATCGTCGGTGGCTTTGGTTTGTCCGTCTTTTGTAAGTTCTAAAATAAATACGCCATTGTTCCAGGTTTCCTTACCTCGGACTATTTTATCGGCTTTAAGCCAGCCTGATACCTGAATTTTTTTGCTCCCCGAAGGTACCGTAGCAATTTGATCTATACCGGTCCAGGTGGGCTGCTGTGAACTTATGGCTACAGCCGAAGCACCTTCTTTAGCAGTGTTAACCAGGTTTACATTACCACGCCACCCTTTAGTTCCGTCTTCAAAGTTTCCGTTTTTAAATTTTTCGGCTGCAGCCTGCGCGGCTTTGCGTTCGTCATCTTTTTTCTTTTCAAAGTCGGCTGTACTGTAGGGTATGGCGGTTACTTCGTCAAATAACACTGATCCGTTTGTTTGAGCCAAAGCCAGCATAATCCTGAACTTTTTGGCACCATTAGGAACAATTACTGTCTTTTTGTATTCTGTCCATCCGGTAGAACCTGTAACCTGCGCCACATTTTCATAGCTTATGTTTGATTCTCCACCGGTTAAGAGTTCTACAGTCATTACGCCTGCATTCCAGGCATCTTTGCCGCCTTCTATATTATCTGCTTTTATCCATACGCTAAACTCCAAAGCAAAGGTTTCTTTTGGTATAGATACAATTTGGTCTATCCCTTTCCATTGCTGGCCTGTAAACTGGTTTATCATGCCGCTGCTTTTTCCGGCTTTTTTGTCAAAGTTATTTACAACGGCTACTTCACCGCGCCAGTCCTGGGTAGATCCTGCTTCAAACCCTCCGTTTTTTACAAGGTTTTTTTGACTCCATCCGGCAGCACCGGCTAATAATAACAGGGGTAATATACTTTTTTTCATGATGTAATATGTTTGTTTTAAAGCTGTTCCATGTGTTAAGAAAACGTTGTAACAGCGTTGCCAAAATACCGAAAACCTCCTTTTTAAAAATATATTATTTTATCTATTACTTATACAGGATGTGCACAAACCGTAGACTTTGTAGTAATTGTTTATTTTTTAGCATGGTATTTTATTAATCACTTGGGTTCGCGCCTAAGGCATCCATCTTAAATGTAAAGGTTTAGCAGTGGTGCGTGTTTAATTGTAGCGGTTTCTGTACTTTTACGCAAAATTTACTGCCATGAATACACGCCAGCAACAACTCGATGCCTTTAACCGCTTACTGGATATTATGGATGACCTCCGTGAAAAGTGCCCGTGGGATAAAAAGCAAACCCTGCAAACCCTGCGCCACCTTACCATAGAGGAAACCTATGAACTGGGCGATGCCATACTGGATAACGACCTTACAGAAGTAAAAAAAGAGCTGGGCGATATACTGCTGCACATAGTATTTTATGCCAAAATAGGTAGTGAAACAGGCGATTTTGATATAGCCGATGTAGCTAATGGCATTTGCGATAAGCTGATACACCGCCACCCGCATATATATGGCGACGTGGTAGTGCAGGATGAGGAGGAAGTAAAACAAAACTGGGAGAAATTAAAGCTGAAAGAAGGCAAAAAATCAGTGCTGGAAGGTGTGCCAAAAAGCCTGCCTGCGCTGGTAAAGGCCAGCCGCATACAGGATAAGGCCCGTGGTGTGGGATTTGACTGGGAGGAGCCTAACCAGGTTTGGGAAAAAGTACAGGAGGAGCTTGGCGAGTTTTACGAGGAGGTGCAAAGCGGTGACCACGATAAAATAGAGGCGGAGTTTGGCGATGTGTTGTTTTCGCTGATCAATTACGCACGGTTTTTGAAGGTAAACCCTGAAGACGCGCTGGAGCGCTCTAATAAAAAGTGGATAAAGCGTGTTACATATCTTGCGGGTCAGGCTGCGGAAATGGG
>JAAXJD010000061.1:0-37466 GCA_012270005.1 Flavobacterium sp.
CTCTAGGACTGATGAATCTAACAATTACCTTTCAGAATGCTATAATGAAAACTCAAGGCTTAACAGCGAAATAGACTCCTTACAACTGTTACTTAAACAGTTTGAAGAAAACAGAAATTTAGATAATAAAATTCACGAAAAAATCATTGATAGTATCCAACAAAAAGTTACTATTCAGATTAATGAAGCTGAGAAAAAGGCTGTAGATTCAATGCTTATAATTAATTCATTAAATGAATCAGATAATTCTTCTCAACATAAAATGGAGCCGACCTCCATATTCTTTTTAATCTTGATATTTATTTTAGTTGCAATTATCGCTTTTAAGAAATAAAATTTGAAATATGCGCTTTTTGCATTGTGTTATATCAATGTTTTCCGCAAAGAGGTCGTAGTTTATAAGCTATTATTTTCTCGAAAGCTTCCAGATAAGCGTTTGGAAAACCTTCTTCAAATTGGATAATTTTCAAATTTATATCTAAACCCGAATCTACGGACCAATGTGCCAACTGTAAGCCTTGTGTACTTCCTACTTTATAATACCCAAAATGTTGTATGATACGGCCCGATATATTTGACAGTTTCCATTTTTTTGTAAATCCACCTCTCCTTATCCCCACGTAAAGTACATTACTGTCACAGTTTTTATTTTTTACAGGAACAACCCTTTGTTTTTCTATTAGTGATGTCCTGTTGTTATTTAGAAGTTCAATTAAATTATCACACTCATCCTTTACCTCAAACCAATACAGACAACTATTTCTCATAGTACACAGGTCTTCAAACATTGGTTTGAATTTCTCATGGGCCCTAATACTCTTAGCATTTGGATTTAATTTTGGGGTGTATTCAAATGTGTCAGGTAAATCTTTTAGATTGAATTCAAATTGTTTAGCATCTCGCTTGAGTTTGGATATTAGCCCATTAAAATTTTCTGTTTGTAACATTGGTTGATTTCTATAATTCTTTTTTTGTTGTGAAATTTATAATACTAATCTACACATTTTTCCCTTTTGTTTATCTTGTATAGTTTACACAGGTAGAATTATTTTCCATGAATATAATAAGCAAATATTCTACCAATATTATAAGTCAAACTCATTTATGAACAATCTGTTTTTCATTTCAACATTATTTAACCGAACATCGGTTAACGTGTGGGGAATCTCTGCGAGATATTTAAGATTTTCAAATTCTTCTCTTATGTCTTTTATGTCATTTAGCAAAATATTTTCCTTGTATACAGGGTCATTTTCCATTTTTGTAACTGGCAAATATTTATATACTTTTTCATTTCTTCCCCCAAATTTTCGCACACCATCGGCAAATATGAATAACTTTAAAGTTCGAATTAAGACAACTCCTCTAATCTTAATCACAACATCTGCCAAAACCCAACCATTAGCCAAATCATTCAAATAAATTTGTTGGATGAACTGTTTAAAAATATTAACCAGCTCGCCTCTGCTTGCATTTTTAATCATTTCTGTACTGGTAGCCTCAATATTGAAGTTTTCAATAGTTGAAGTCTTTTGAAAGATGTCCTTTTTAAGCAGCTTTATCTTATTTTTTAGCAAATCTATTTCACCAAGTATTTCACCTTCCATTTGCGAATAAAGTTCAAAATTTGGGTTCTTACTCATAGTAAGGGTCCTTAGCAGGTTTTCCAATTGCTTTTCTTTTCCCTGTAAATTATCTTCTTCATTCTTCAGTAGTTGTTTATTGTTAGTTAATGTTATTTTTAATTCATTAACTAAATCATTTGGGTTATCTAATGCGCTCAAAAGTGTTGGTGATAACAATACTTGGTCATATATAACGCTTTCAAACAATGACATATTTAAGCTTCTGTTTCCACATCCTTCACCCGCCTTGATATTTGATGTACAACGATATACCTTATCACCCTTTGGCTTATTTACGTATTTACCCATATACTTACGACCACAACAGCCACACCTAACCAAATCTTTAAGTAGATAATCGTAAGTTGTCAAATAATTTCTAGTTGATTTAGTGGTCATTAACTTGTTACATTGGTCAAATAACTCAGGGGATATTATCACAGGTGACGAAAATGTAGCATCTTTATATTTTCGTTCGCCTTTATAAATGGTATTTTTCAATATCTGACCAACAACTACATCTGACCATCTTATCTCATCAGCGATTTTTAAAGATGTTTCTTTATTGAATTTCATCAACTTATCACCTTTGCTTTTATTTAGCTTGGTAGGTATGTTTAATTGATTTAGGGTGTTTGCAATAACCCTTGTACCCATACCGTTGCTGTACATTTCAAATATTTGCTCAATGATTTCCTTTTCTTCATCATCAATTATAATAACTCCCTTATCATCACTAGTATAACCATATGGCAAGTTAGAACTAGATGTTTTACCATCGGCCGCACGCTTCATTTTCCCGCTTTTCATTCTGTCCTTCATCTGCTGCGCTTCCAAATCAGCAAACTCCATTAGTACTTGCAATATGATTGAGACAATAACATTTCTTTTGCCTTTGTCATCAATAGTGGCTTGACCGATGCTCTTGATATAAACGGGAACACCTTGAGATATTAACTTGTCAATTATTTCTCTTGTATTTGAAGGGTTTCGCCCTAAACGAGAAATTTCTGTTATAAAAATTGTTTTGTATTTGTTTGGCTCAATTTCAATTTCCCCTAACATTCTTGTTAGTTCAGGTCTATCCTTTTGGTAACCTGAAAGCTGCTCAGCAAAAATTTCAATCTGCTCTTTCTGATAACCTTGTCGAATTATTTCTTGAGTTAACTCATAAACTTGGCGGTCATAATTTTGGTTATCAACCGTTGATACACGGGCATATATAGCAACTTTATCCATCTGTATACAAATGTTTTATTTGTGGCAAATATATACCTACTATTTTAAAATACCAACTTCAACGGTAATGGTAGTAGCCTCTACCCCAAAAACGGCACTGCCGTAAACTTTTATAAGCATAAACTGGTTGTTATTGGCGGCGTGAAAGTACAAACAATAACCCAAAAACGCAATTTAGCCGCAGGCTTTGGCATAAAAAGAAAATTCCCGCTATCACTGTGCGGGAATTTTCACAAAACCAATCAAAAACCAATTATGAAAAAACTTTATTCCTTCTCTGTACGGAAACCTTTAATGTTTCCTTTTGTTGATACAAATGTAGCACCGTTTGACTGCCGCATTTATAATTTTAGACGAGTACCGAAAGTGTGTCGGTAAACACCGTATAACGTACGATAACAAACTCCTTATCCGTGATATTATAGATAAACGGTTACCCTATTTTAACCCCGGTCATGTTTAAGGATCCTCCCACCAGCTCATCGTTAAAAAACCGTATATCATCTTTGCTTTCCTGCAAGCCCAATGTATAAAGTAGCGGGTAGTAATGGTCTGGTGTAGGTATGGCAAGCTTTGCCGCAGCACCCAGATTATTGTAGGCTATTAAGTCGGCGTGGTTATGGTCGCCTATTTTTTGTTTAAAAACTTGGTTAAGCTCTACCGCCCAGTCAAAGCCATAATTGGGTTCGTTAAGCCTCTGCCAGTCTACCATCCTCAGGTTATGTATCATGTTTCCGCTGCCAATGATCAGTACTCCTTTTTGCCTTAATGATGCCAGCTGTTTTGCCAAATCGTAGTGATACTGAGGCGATTTGTTATAGTCAATGCTAAGTTGCAGCACCGGGATGTCTGCATCGGGGTACATGTGGCGTACCACCGTCCAAGTACCATGATCCAGCCCCCACTCGTGTTCATCAAGCCCTACCGGGGCAGACGTAATAATTTGAGATACTTCCTCAGCCAGCTGCGGACTTCCCGGAGCAGGGTACTGTACATTAAACAACTCTTGAGGAAACCCACCAAAATCATGTATTGTACGCGGGTGCTCCATGGCGGTAACGTGCGTGCCATGTGTAAGCCAATGTGCAGATATAACCAGTACGGCAGTTGGCCTTGTTATTGCTTTACCAAGCTGCGCCCAGGTTTGGCTGAACTGATTGTCCTGAATGCCGTTCATGGGAGAGCCGTGGCCAATAAAAAGAACGGGCATTTTCTCTGACGTTGTTTTAAGATCGCTTGTAAAATTATTAAATGTATGTAGTGACATGAGTAATCAGATAAAATTTGTAGTTACAATATTTGTATATACAAATTTATAAAATATTTTATAAATAGCTTACTTACAGATCTAAAAAAGAAAAGCCCCGCTAGTTGGCTACGGGACTCTTCACAAAACCAATCAAAAACCAATTATGAAAATACTTTACTTTATTATCCTGTGCATCGCATTGTAGTATACTGCTGATTACAAAGCAAATGTACGCTGATTCACCGCCATCCCATTTAATTTTAGACTAGCGGCAAAGAGGTGTAGCCGAATTGCTTTACACAATCGATAATTAAATCAAAATCATTTCATTAGCAGGTTCATTCCCGGTATAAAATCCCGTAATACTGTTTAGCGTTACTGCGGCAATCTGGCTCAGTGCTTCATCGGTAAAAAACGCCTGGTGCGCTGTAACCAAAACATTCGGGAAACTCATTAAACGCTGTATGTTATCGTCGTCTATAATATTTTCAGACAAATCCCTGAAAAACAGCTTTTCTTCCTGTTCGTAAACATCTATACCCAGTGCGCCCACGTGTTTTTCCTTTAATGCCTCTATAATGTCTGTAGTACATATAAGCCCTCCCCTGCTGGTATTAATAATTACCACGCCTTTCTTCATTTTACGGATAGATTCCCCGTTAATTATGTAGTGGTTTTCTGGTGTAAGCGGGCAGTGCAGCGACAATACATCGGCGGTAGCCAAAACCTCCTCCAGTGGCAGGTAGTTTACCCCCGCTTGTTTTAAATCGGCATCTTCATAAATATCGTAAGCAATTACCTTGCAGCCAAACCCAAGCATTATTTTACAGAACGCCTTACCTATTTTACCCGTACCCACCACGCCTATGGTTTTACCGTGCAGATTAAATCCCAATAAACCGTTAAGCGAAAAATTCTGTTCGCGCACGCGGTTGTAAGCCTTGTGCGTTTTACGGTTAAGGGTAAGCAGCATAGCCACTGTGTGCTCTGCCACTGCCTCAGGCGAATATGCCGGTACCCTGCACACGCGAAGGCCTAATCTGCGCGCAGCTTCAAGGTCTACATTATTAAAACCGGCACAGCGCAGTGCAATTACTTTTACACCGCGCTCCGCAAGGGTTTGCAGTACAGGAGCGCCTAGTTTATCGTTTACAAATGCACAAACTGCATATGTATCCTCCACCACGTTTGCTATATGCGGCCCCAGGTGGGTTTCGTAATACTCTATCTCTATATTCTGGCTGTTATTAAATCTGTCGAAATACTGCCTGTCATAAGGCTTTGCAGAAAAAAGTGTAATTTTCATAAACGATTGATTAATTGTGTGTATGCAAATTTATTAATAACCCACGCAACCTTTAATGACGGTTGTCATCTAAAACGTAAATTCCAAACAACATTTATATGCTAAAATCCTTACTCTGTACCGCCGCCGCTTCCGTTTTAATGGTTTCTTGCGGGCTAGACTACGACGGGAGTACAAAAAATGTACTCACAGGAACCGTTACCAATGAAAACGGAACTCCCATGGCAAATATCCCGGTAACGGTTAATTACTATAACGGTTCTATAGAAGAAAATACCGGATTTGACCACACCGATGCCGCAGGGCATTTTACGGTTATAGTACCAAAGGGTAAAGATGCAATCCCTAAGGTGTATGTAAACATGCCTGATTTTAATTATAATCCAATAGGATATTCGTGGGTTACGTACCACAACATTGATACCGGAAAATTTACGGACTACAGCTATGATATGGGTACCGTAAAGCTGTGCCCTGCCGATGCTAATAAGTTGGTAACACTACACATTAATGCCCCTGCAAGTGTAACAAAACTTAACGCCATAGGTACGGTTATGCGCAACAGTATCGACCTGGATTTTAATATTTATAGCGGCGACCAGGTGTTTACTACACTACCGTACAAGTATTACTATTACGACAGGAGTGCTGATTTTACGGTATTAAAAAATCAAATCATTACACTAAAATACCTGGATGCCAACGAAACGACACACGAAGTACAAATACCTGTAGAAAACCAAAACCTAACCTACACCATACAATAAATGAAAAACATACTTTTACTTACTATATTATTGCTAAGCGGCGGTTTATATGCCCAGCAAACTAAAAATGATTCCATTAAAACGCAAAGGCAGTATTTTAAAATATATTACGTTTACCCTCATGGGAAAGGTAATAATGTATTAGCCAAGGCTAACAAGGGGGATTACGGTTTAGGTTTTGCCTTTACGTTTGTAGATTACAGAAATTTTCAGCTAAACGGTGGGATAAAATACCTTCAGTTTAACATTACAGATAAATCGCTTAGCACTACGGCAGATAACACTAAAATGAGTTCGTTGTATGCCGAAGTAAGCTATAAAATCCCTGTAATAAGTAAGCTCACTATAAATCCGCAACTATCATTCGGTAGCCAGGATGTGAACCTAGGTGGTGGCCCATTTAATGTATTTGGCGACAGCAAAGGCAGGCAAAGCGGTGTAGTTTTTGGTGGCGGTTTTGATGTCGATTATGAGTTGGATGAACACGTTAAAGTGTTTCTAGGCGGGTTATATAGCTTAACCCGTGTACACACCAATACGGCGGCGCAGTACAAAGATTTTTACAACAAATTAGGCCAGATAAACATTACAGCGGGGTTAAAGTTTTAACCCCGTTTCCCTATTTCTATAACTTCAAGGTTTTGAATTTTATCGCCATCAATTTCAAAACGGAGCATGGTACGCACCTGATGAAACCCATGCACACCGGCAGCACCCGGATTCATGTGGATGAGCCCAAGTTTAGGGTCGGGCATTACCTTAAGGATATGCGAGTGGCCACAAATAAAAATCTTGGGTGGGTTCTGCTGAATTTCAGTACGGATTGCCTGATTGTATTTCCCGGGGTAACCGCCTATGTGCGTTATCCACACATCAACCCCTTCACACATAAAGCGATTGTTTAACGGAAACTCCAGCCGTGCCTTAGCGTCGTCTATATTGCCATACACCGCCCTTAGCGGTTTTTCTCTTTTTATGGTATCGGTTACTGCCAGGTCGCCAATATCTCCCGCATGCCACACTTCATCGGCCTGGCGCACGTATTTCATTATAGTATCGTCTATATAGCTATGGGTGTCTGATAGCAGGAGTATTTTTGTCAAAATAATATTTTTACCAAAGATAGCATTTGCAGTTTTATGTAGCAAACCAAAAGGAAAGCGTACGTAAAGCGGCTTATAAATTTTGTAAATTTGTAATGATATATCACCAATCGCAAAACCAGCATGGAAATCGGAAGACAATTTAATACTCTGACCGTAAAGGAATATTTCTTTTATATAGAGCATAATAAAAAATATACAGACTTTTACACTCTAGGCCTTTATAGGTCGGTTTTAGAGAACGAAAATTTAAGCCTTACTGAAAAAATAGAAGTCCGAAATTTTGCGCACACTTACTTTAAAAGAGCGTTCGAGTTTCTGCAACTAAAAGACCCTGCGACCTACGTAGCTATTTCTATATTAGGACAGGATACAACAGTAGCAGATAAACAACAATTATGGGAAGATTTAAAAATAAACCAGCAAAAAATACTTTCATCAAAGGGTATTAAACACAGAAACTTTGGGGTGTACTCTAAGCATTCCTGTGATTACGATAATTGTATTTGGAACGGCGTTATGGTAAAATCAGGTTCAAAACTTGCTTATGATAGCATGCACTTTAAAAGTGACCGTAACAACTATGAGGCTAAAGAAAAATCGAACAGAAGAAAAGTCGAACGCAAAAAAGTCAGGCAGATAATAAAAAGTGAACTTGAGGAAATTTAATCCATGAAAGAAAATAAAACCCTGCGTACGGTTACCGTTACGCGCTATATAACGCCGCTGCGCGAAGGCGGATCGCTCCCCGCGCTGGCAGAGGCAGACGACGAATTTAAATACGTACTAAAGTTTAAAGGTGCCGGGCACGGAACCAAGGCATTGATTGCCGAACTACTGGGTGGTGAAATAGCCCGCACACTTGGATTGCCGGTGCCTGAGTTAGTATTTGCTCACCTCGATGAAGCTTTTGGCCGTACCGAAGCCGACGAAGAAATACAAGACCTCTTACAATTTAGCGAAGGGTTAAACCTGGCCCTGCACTACCTTAGTGGTGCGATCAACTACGACCCTGTAGTAACGGTGGTAGATGAAAAGCTGGCATCGCAAATTGTGTGGCTGGATGCTTACATAACCAATGTAGACCGTACGTTTAGAAACACCAATATGCTTATTTGGCATAAGGACCTATGGCTCATAGACCACGGCGCGTCTTTTTACTTTCACCACTCGTTTACAGACCCTAAAGGTCATGCGGTATTACCTTTTTCGTTGATAAAAGACCATGTGCTATTGCCGCAGGCGGCTAAACTTACTGAGGTTGACGCCGAGTTTAAAGCGATTCTCACTGCCGATACGCTACGTAGTATTGTTAACCTGCTGCCCAACGAATGGCTGCAGTGGGAAGGCATGGAGTTAACTCCAGACGAAATACGCGATGTATACTTCGACTTCCTGGTTACGCGATTAGAAAATTCTGACATTTTTATAAAACAGGCACAGCATGCAAGACAGGCACTTATATGAGTATGCAGTGATTCGCGTAGTGCCGAGGGTAGAACGCGAAGAGTTTGTAAACGTGGGTATAATACTGTTTTGCAAGCGGAAGAAGTTTATTAAAGTACTGCATCACATCAACTCTGCTAAAGTGCTGTCTATATGTCCAGATACTGATATTGAACAGTTGCAGCAGAACATCGATTCGTTTGAAAACATAGCGCACGGAAGCCGTACTGCGGGCCCCATAGCGCAAATGGAAATAGCGGAACGCTTCAGGTGGTTAACGGCGGTACGTAGCTCCGTAATACAGACCTCAAGGCCGCACCCGGGGCTCTGCCCTGACCCGGAAGAAAAAGCTGCGCAACTGTTCCGCGAACTGGTGCTTTAGCCTTCCTTAAGGTTGGCTTAAAATATGTCTACGAAAACAAGTTTCGTTACCAAAAAAGCGTTACCTTAGTAGTAACAAAGTAATAGCAGTTAACAACATGAAACGCTTATTCCTGGGGCTTCTACTGGCTATGACGTCAGTAACTTTTGCCCAAAACTGGACCAACAGCCTTGCCGAGGCAAAAGCCACTGCCGCAAAAGAAAACAAAACAATAATCCTTGTATTTTCCGGCTCAGACTGGTGCGGCCCGTGTATAAAACTGGATAAAACCATTTGGCAATCCGAAGAGTTTAAAGCCGAAGCTGCAAGTAAATGGGTGCTGCTTCGCGCTGATTTCCCTAAAAAGAAAGAGCATGCCCTGCCTGCCGAACAGCAAAAACAAAACGATGCATTAGCGGAAAAATATAACCGTGAGGGTAATTTTCCGTTGGTAGTGGTATTAGACCAAAACGGAAAAGTTTTGGGTAAAACAGGATTTAAAAACCTTGCCCCTGCTGATTACATAACCCACCTGCATTCATTTGAAACTAAGTAAATGAGGCATATACTAACGGTTTTAGCTCTTATTATTTGTCTGTCTGTTACGGCGCAGGTACAGCATAAACGCAAGTTGTTTTTACTGGCGAGCCCGTTTGAAATGACGGTTGTTGCTAAAGACACTACCGAGGCAAATGCGTACATAGACATGGCTATAAGCGAAGTAAAGCGCATAGAAAACATTATTTCAGACTGGATTCCTACCACTCAGGTTTCAGAGATTAATAAAAATGCGGGCATACAGCCGGTTAAGGTTTCAGACGAACTTTTGGGTCTTGTAGAGCGTGCCTTAAAAATAAGCGCCGTTACAGATGGTGCTTTTGATATTAGCTACGCATCCATGGATAAAATATGGAAGTTTGACGGTAGCATGGAAGAGATGCCATCGGCTGAAGCCATAAAAAAATCAGTGGCGCGTATAGGGTACAAAAAGATTGTGGTAGATGCTGCAAACAAAACCATTTACCTACCCGAAAAAGGAATGAAACTGGGACTTGGCGGTATAGGCCAAGGGTATATAGCCGATAAAATAAAAGAGCTGCTGTACAGTAAAGGCTGTAAGGCAGGGCTTGTAAACGTATCGGGAGACATCTTTGCCTGGGGCCGCCAGGCTAACGGCGAACAATGGAAAGTAGGGATTGTAAACCCAGTGAACAAAAGTAAGGTATTTGCTCTTTTCCCGTTAGAAGACAGTGCTGTAGAAACATCAGGCAGTTACGAAAAATACGTTACCTTTAATGGCAAAAGATACTCGCATATAATAGATCCGCGTACGGGTTACCCGGCGTCGGGTGTTGTTAGTGTTTCGGTTTTTGCCAAAACTACAGAAGTGGCCGACGCGCTTGCTACAGGCATTTTTGTACTGGGTGTAGATGTGGGGCTTAACCTTGTTAACCAAATGCACGGTATAGGCTGTATTATAGTAGACGATAAAGGAGGCATACATGCATCTAAAAATATTGATATAGAGAAATTTAAGTTATGAAAAAACTGTCATATATAGCAATAGGTATGTTACTGCTGCAATCCTGCAACAGCGTAAAGGAATACCAGAAACAAAACATAAACGACCCTGACATGAAGCTTTCGGCGCGTTCATCCGAACGGTTTGAAACTAATTTCCAGGTATACAGGGAAGCAGCTGCCGGAGCTAATGGCGGGAAAACAGGTGGAGGTTGCGGCTGTAACTAACCCATAAAACAGGACAATAACAACACAAATGAAAAAAGTTTTTATACTACTCACCGGATTTTTTGGTGCCATGGGAGCGTACGCCCAGGAACAGGACAGCACCGAAGTTTCTTATAAAAAACGTGTGCTTGATGCTACCGAGGTTGATTTCCTGTTTAGCTACTATAAGCAGGATGGTGTACACTCTGCCGTAGAAGGTGGTCAGGGTACCGAAAAGCTGACTGACGTTACCCCTACCATTATAGTATCCATGCCGTTAAACGACGATGATGTGCTTACAGCAGATTTAGGCGTTTCTGCGTATTCATCGGCTTCGTCTGGTAACATTAACCCTTTCGCCTCTAAAAAACCACGCCTATGGCAAGCGAGTTCAGGTGCTTCCGCGACTGACCAGTTAACCGCGCTGGTATTAACCTACAGCCACAGCTCAGACGACAGAAACACCATTTGGAATGCACATATTTCCGGTTCAACCGAATACGATTATCATTCGCTGGGTTTTGGCGGAGGCTATACAAGGTTATTTAACGATAAAAATACCGAACTTACCATTTCGGGTAACGCCTACCTGGACCAGTGGATGCCTATTTACCCTAAAGAACTCCAGCAATGGAAAGATAACGGGAACAGTACCATTGGGGGCATCTATGAAGATTTTACCATCACTAATGCTTTAGGTGACCTTGCCACAGGCTACAACCCTGAGAAATTTAAATTTCACTCTAACAAAAACCGTAACTCGTTTTCGTTATCGTTTAGTTTTAGCCAGGTGGTAAATAAACGTATGCAGTTTTCGTTATTTTTAGATGTACTGCAACAACAGGGGCTGCTTTCTACACCTTACCAAAGGATTTACTTTGCTGATAAAGCCGACTACTACATCAGTCAGTTCCGCCTTGCCGATGATATTGAAAGGCTGCCGGGAACACGTTTTAAGCTGCCTATTGGTGCAAGGCTTAACTACTACGTAAACCAAAACCTTGTTATACGTAGCTATTACCGCTATTATACAGACGACTGGGGTATTACAGCGCACACGGCAAACATAGAGCTGCCAGTTAAACTTAACGACCGTTTTACCGTATACCCTATGTACAGGTATTATACGCAAACGGCGTCTAAGTACTTTGCTCCTTTTGAAACACATCTTAGTTCAGAAACGTATTATACATCAGACTACGACTTATCTAAGTTTAACGCCAGCCAGTATGGCGCGGGCTTTACATATACTGATATTTTTACGACTATGCACATCTGGAGCCTTGGCATAAAAAACATTGATGTGCGCTACAACCACTACGACCGTAGCGACGGGTTACACTCTGACATAGTGTCGTTTGCAGTAAAATTTGTAATGGACGATAAGAAGAAAAAGAAGAACTAAAGTAATTTAAGTAAAGTGTATGGATATAAAAAAGCTCAACGCCCAGTTGCAAAACGAAGTAGACACGGCGTTTTTATATGAAAGCATAGCCAATGTACAGGATGATGCCACTTTAAAAGCTGTACTGCTTATCCTGGCCAAAATAGAACATGGGCATGCCCACGCCATTTTACAAAAATTACAGACCATAATACCGGGGGCTACTTTGCCCCCGGCTTCATTTAGGGCAAGGATACAATTAAAAGCCGGGAAGTTATTTGGCTACAGTTCTATCATTGCGAACGTTAGCAACAGAGAACGCCAGTTTGCCGAGCACGCCGTAAAAAACAAGCTGGCGCAGGGCGAAAAGCCGAACGGTTTTGAGCACAACCACCTGCGGATTATAGAGGCAGTAAATAAAAACCCTAACCTAAACGTATCGGGCGGATTACTGGCAAGTTTTGAAAGCAGGCACAAATCAGTAGGCGGCAATGTGCTGAGGGCAGCTGTACTTGGTGCTAATGATGGACTGGTAAGTAACATGAGCCTTGTAATGGGTGTAGCCGGTGCCGCGGTAAACAACACTACAATTCTACTTACAGGTATTGCCGGGTTACTGGCAGGATCTATAAGTATGGCACTTGGCGAGTGGCTCTCTGTACAAAGTTCCAGGGAGCTTAACCAACGGCAAATAGAACTGGAAACCGAAGAGCTTGAAAATTCTCCTGAGGAAGAACAACGTGAGCTTACCCTGATTTACGAGGCGAAAGGCATGGCACCCGATGAGGCTAAAGCGCTTGCTGCAAAGGCTTTTGAAAATAAAGAAGATGCGCTAAACGCTTTAGTAAGCGAAGAATTAGGTATTAATAAAGAAGAACTGGGCGGCTCGGCATGGGAAGCTGCTATAGCCTCTTTTATGTTGTTTTCTATTGGTGCTATAATTCCGTTATACCCTTTTATATTTTTAAAAGGAGAAAACGCTATTTTGCTGAGTGTGGCAAGCAGTGTTGTAGGTTTGTTTGGTATTGGTTCTGCCATAACACTATTCACCGGAAAAAGTATTTTAAAATCGGGCTTACGCCAGGTTATATTTGGGCTTGCCGCTGCCGCTGTTACCTATGGTGTAGGTACGTTAATCGGGGTTCAAATTGCGGGCTAGGTACTATGTAATTAAAATAAAACGTGCTAATTAAATCCTTGTAATAATATTTAATAACAACGTTTTAAAAATATAAAGGTTCCTAAAATGATTATACATTTTTAGGAACCTTACTTTTTTTTGGTTTAGCTTATTTTAAAATCTGAGCGGCGTGCGCTTTTGTTTTTACATCGGTAATAACTTCATCAATAACTCCCTCTTCATTGATAACAAATGTGGTACGGTGAATACCATCAAAAGTGCGCCCCATAAATTTCTTTGGACCCCATACGCCAAACGCATTTAAAACCGAATGATCTTCGTCTGCCAGTAGCGGAAACGGCAGGCTATATTTTTCGGCAAATTTCGCCTGTTTTTTTACTGGGTCTGCGCTTACACCAAGAAGCGAATATCCTAATGCTTCAAAGCGTTGATGATTATCCCTCAAATCACATGCCTCGGCAGTACACCCTGGGGTATCTGCTTTCGGGTAAAAAAACACCACAAGCTTTTTTCCTTTATAATCTGCCAGTGTATGTGTTTTACCATTTTGGTCTACACCAGAAAATTCCGGTGCTTTATCTCCTTTTTGTAATGTTGTCATGTAGTTTCTATTTGATTTTAGTGTTACCCAAATTTACCTAATATCTGTACACATTCTGTTCAAATATCCAAAATTAACAGCTGTTTACTTTCTTTATCGCGGGCTAACTTTGTACAGGATTGTATGGTTTAAGGTATATTTGCTAAAAAATCTGAGTACCCGAAATGACAAAGAGCCAAAAAGCCGCATTTGTAATTAAAACACTGGACGAACTGTACCCAAGCATCCCTATTCCGCTGGATCATAAAGACCCCTATACCCTGCTTATAGCTGTACTTATGAGCGCACAAAGTACCGATGTACGCGTTAACCTGATTACGCCGTTGCTTTTTGAAAGGGCAGATAACCCCAAAATGATGGTAAAGCTGGATATTGATGAGATTAGGGAAATCATAAAACCGGTGGGGCTTTCGCCGGCTAAGGCAAAGGCCATACATGGGCTGAGTGAAATTTTACTTGAAAAACACAACGGCGAAGTACCGCAAACTTTTGAAGAACTGGAAGCCTTACCAGGCGTAGGCCACAAAACGGCGAGCGTGGTTATGAGCCAGGCGTTTGGTGTACCTGCGTTTCCGGTAGATACGCACATACACCGCCTTATGTACCGATGGGGACTAAGCGATGGAAAAAACGTGGTACAAACCGAAAAAGATGCTAAAAAGCTTTTCCCTAAAGACCGGTGGAACGACCTTCACCTGCAGATTATTTGGTACGGGCGCGAGTACAGCCCGGCCCGTGGCTGGAACCTGGAAAAAGATATAATTACTGCTACTATAGGCCGTAAATCAGTGCTGGATGAATACAATAAAAAAGCCTCACGCAAAAAAAATTAGTGTGAGGCTCAGGAAAATTAATTAGCAATATTTTCAAAAGTACCATTCTCAGTCTTTACATACGTAAGAGCCTTAGAATAGTTCAGTAAAAAATCTATGGTTTCTTTTTTAGGCAGCATAACTTCTTCAGATGCCGGTTTAATTTTAGAGTAGAGTTTTGCCATGCTAAGCTGTTTTAGGTTATCCTTTACAACATAATAACGCAAAACTACACCCTATATTGCCTAATTGGTTAAAATAATATTATTTTTTTCAATCACCTTACGCAGGTTCATAAGCGCGTAGCGCATACGGCCAAGAGCAGTGTTTATGCTAACCCCCGTAAGATCTGCGATTTCCTTAAAGCTAAGATCCTGGTACATACGCATAACCAGTACTTCGCGCTGGTCGGCAGGCAGTTCCTCTATTATACGTTGCAGGTCGTTTTCTACCTGGTCTGTAATAATGCGGTGCTCTACATTAGGGCTGTTATCGGTCATGTACGAGAATACAGAATACTCATCGGTATCGCGCTGCATAGGCATCTTCTTGTTACGGCGGAAATGGTCTACAATAAGGTTGTGCGCTATACGCATTACCCACGGTAAAAACTTGCCTTCCTCGTTATAAGAGTTGCTCTTTAAGGTTTTTATAACCTTAATAAAAGTGTCCTGGAAAATATCATCTGATACGTCCCTGTCTGATACTTTAGAGTAAATAAATCCGTAAATTTTAGATTGGTGTCTGTTAATTAAAACCGAAAGAGCACTCTCGTCTCCACCGATATAATTTTTTACCAGAACTGCGTCAGGGATTACAACATTAGCCATAGCGATACTTTTTAGCGTTCTTTTAAATTCTTGGTCTTTGGAACCTTTTCGGGTTTTTCTAAAAAGTAGTTTTTAAGCTATAGGCGATGTTAATTATGAATTAATGATATGCCAAATATAATATAATTAAATCTTAAAATACAATAAAGAAGATAAATTTTAACAATTTCTGCGCAATAATTTTTGTTAACAGGCAGGGTAACTAACAATGTTTAGCCCGAAAACGCTATATATTTAGAGGTTTTTCAATAATTTTCTTACACAATTTTCTCGTTTCTCCTTAACCTGAAAATAGTCTTTATAATACGCTCATTTACAGTTTCAGGGCGTTTGGCTGCATATATCCACTTGGCACACATGCGCTGTTCCCAGGGCTTGTGCTTTACAAACTTGCTATATACACCTTCTTCCTCTAGCCTTTGCTGTAGGTCGTAAGGTACTTTATACGGCGCATCATCTTTATATAATATAAGATGCACGCTATCCCCCTCCTCCTTTTTAATCTGCTTCCTTACAGCCGCATTAACCGGTAAAAAGTGTGAGCCATTACCCATAGGCATAATGCTGCAGCTATCCAGCTCGTAATCATATATTGTACCCTTAACCCGTACCATACCAAAAGGTGCGCCGTCTTTACTATTTTCTATGCCGGATATACGCGCGTACGTCCAACCGCCTTTGCCGGGTATGCGCTCAAGGGTTATGTGGGTGTTTATAAAAAACATCTTATTCAACTTTTCTTAATTTTACTTTATTTGAACGGATCTCTCCATCAAAAATTTCTATCTTATTGTATTCTAACTCATCTAAAATATATTTTGGAAGCTCATCTTTTAGGTAAGCTGCTTTACAACCGTACACTAGTTCAAACGAATCTGTATTTTCTAAATCTTTATATCTTATTATCCCTCCTCCTGTTTTTTGTAACGGTTCTAAAACAATAGGCAATTTTACTATTGACTTAAATGTTCTTTTTTCGCCGGGATAAATAGTTACGGCGTTATGAAGATAATCATAAATTTCCGGTGAATAATTTTTGGTGATGCCCAACTGTTTATACCCTTCCATTTGTCTAACGAAAGAATCAAACCCGCAGTCTAAGCAACTATCAGTTGAAAAACTATCTGCGATTCCAGGGCTATAGCGTTTCATCTCATTTTTCTTATCAAGAATCCGATAAGATATAGCCGGACTCTTTATGTCAAAATCAGGGGAAGAAGCAGGATCAGGTGAATCAGTATTTAAAACGAGTAAATATTTTTTATCTGTGGGATTGCTAATTGTAAACGTAATAACATTCGTGGCTTTACTCCTTGCCTTTTCGTTTTTGTAATGTGTTATAGTTTTGTCTGTTTGTAACGTATCTAGATACTTCATACACGGATTAACAACAGTTATAGTCAAGGTTTTTTCTTTTTTACTACAACCCAGTGTTAACAAACAGGATAGTATAAAAAACAAGCTTATAAGTTTATTTTTCATATGTTTTGTTGATTGGCTGTTTTTTATCAAATATAGAAATCAATTTATAGAAATCTATTTAATTTAAGGCAACTAATCAAACAAAATTTCATTAATGTATCCCTCTATAACCTGTTTATTCTGGGCGGTGACAAGCGCTGCCTGAAAACACTTTATAGCTTCCTGAGGATTATCTTCTTTAAGCAGTACCCCCGCAAGTGTATGATAGTAATTATCTTTAATCACTTCCGATGCATACAGTAGTTTTAAGGCACTTTTATTATCGTATACTTTTGAATAAGCATAAACATAATTAAGCACCACAACCGGCGACTGATTTACCGGTGTTAGTAAATTGTAAAGCTTTAATACATAATCCCATTTTCCCGAATCAACTTCGGGATGGGCATGCCAGTAGGCTATAGCTGCCTCAATGGTATAGCGGTCGGTACAAGTATTGTCTATGCATTTCTGTAAATAATAATCCCCTTTTTTTATTAATTCCCCGTTCCATAGTGAAACATCCTGTTTATAATATAATAGTTGCCTGTCGTCTTTTAGGCGGGCATCAATCCGTGAGACCTGATAACACATAAGAGCCATTAACCCATTTGACTTATTGTTTTTATTTCCATCATATTGCAATAAGAAATACAAAAGTTGCATGGCTTCAAAACAGAGTTCGTGTTTTACCCCAGCATCAGAAACAGTAGTACAGTAGCCCTCATTAAACAGTAAATACAATATGTGTAAAACAACGTCAATATTTTTAGCTGTACAGGTATATTCAGATAATACCAAGCTGTCTTTTAAAGCGGCTTTAGAGCGTTGCAGGGTTTTATAAACAGTATCTCTTTCGGTTACTAATGCGGCGGCAATTTCCTGCGGGCTAAATCCACACAACACATTTAGCGCAAGGGCTATTTTAGCTTTGTCTCCAATATCTGTGCTACACACTGCAAAAATCATTTTCAGCTGGCTGTCATTCATTTCAGCTTTGATAAAATCAGTTTCTTGAACATCCTCAGCCAAATACTGTGGTATATCTGTAGCCTTCCTGCTGCGCAGATAGGTTAGCACCGCATTTTTAGAAACAGTATACAGCCATGCCCGAGGATTCTCCGGCACCCCCTTATGTGGCCAGACCTGCATTGCCTTTAAAAAAGTATCTGAAAGCATATCTTCAAGAACCTCAAACTCTACCTGTGAAAAACGGGAACAGAGTGTGGCTAATATTTTGCCATACTCTGTCCTGAACAAACCCGGAATAATATTTTCAACCTTACCCTGCATTAGGCATTGCCGTTAATATCCACTACATTTCGCACCTCTACGCTACCTCCTATGCTAAGTATCGGGCATTTTTGTGCAATAAGCACAGCTTCGCTAACCTCATTGCCATAAACAATTATATAACCTCCTACTATCTCTTTAATTTCTGTAAAAGGCCCATCGGTTACAAGCTCTTTCCTTACGGTTTTCCCGGTACTTCCCAGCCTGTTTCCGTTATCGGCCATTTTACCCTCGGCAGTAATTCCCGCCAGCCAGTCTATCCACTGTGTCATTACCTGTTGCATCTGTTCGGGAGATTGCTGAAATTCGGATTTAAAGTCGTTCCTGAAAATAAGCATAAACTGTTTCATGATATATTTTTTAATGTTATAACCTTACGACGCGCCGCACACCAGATATTGGACATTTTTTTTCAATCTATCCAAATTTAACAAAAATCAACATCGTCTGTATTCTATTCTCCTTAACAAAATTCTCCCCTAAAACACGTATCTTTGCATATTACTTTTCTCCTATGATAAAGACGGATTTTTCGAAGTTAGAACCAAAGAAAAACATACTTATAAAAGGTGCAGGGCTACACAACCTTAAGAACATAGATGTAGCCATTCCGCGTAATAAGCTGGTGGTGGTTACCGGGCTTTCGGGTTCGGGTAAGTCGAGCCTGGCGTTTGATACGCTGTATGCCGAAGGCCAGCGCCGTTATGTAGAAAGCCTGTCGTCTTACGCACGCCAGTTCCTGGGCCGTTTAGATAAGCCAAAGGTAGAGTACATTAAGGGCATAGCCCCCGCCATAGCCATAGAGCAAAAAGTAAATACTACCAATGCCCGCAGTACTGTGGGTACCAGTACAGAAATATACGATTACCTTAAATTGCTGTTTGCCCGCGTGGGTCGCACATACTCACCCGTTTCGGGGCGTGAGGTTAAAAAACACACGGTGACCGATGTGGTTAACGAAGTAAAGGGCTTTGAGGAAAATACGCGCTGGCTGCTGCTTGCTCCGGTACATACCGAAAAGGGGCGGACGATAGAGGAAAAACTCGGGGTGTTATTGCAACAGGGTTTTGCACGTATTTTAGCCGATGGAGAAACAATTCGACTTGATGAAATTGCCGATACCGACCTGACCAATAAAGAGGTACTGCTTGTAGTAGACCGTATTGTGGTTAAGCACGAGGAGGAATTTTACAACCGCCTTGCCGATGCTATTCAAACCGCGTTTTACGAAGGTAAGGGAGAAGCTTACCTGCAAGAGGTTAGCACGGGTAAACGCCTGCCTTTCAGCAATAACTTTGAGTTAGATGGTATCGCGTTTGTAGAGCCAAACGTGCACCTGTTTAGCTTTAACAACCCTTATGGTGCCTGCCCTGCCTGCGAGGGTTATGGTAGCATCATCGGCATCGATGAGGAGCTTGTAGTGCCAAATACGGCGCTTTCGGTATATGAAAATGCTATCTTCCCTTGGAGGGGCGAAAGCATGGGTTGGTACCGAGACCAGTTGGTTAACAACAGCCATAAATTTGATTTCCCGGTACATAAGCCGTATTTTCAACTGAGTGAAAAAGACCGCCAACTGATTTGGAAAGGTAACAGTTACTTTACCGGGCTTAACGATTTTTTTGCTGACCTGGAGGCGAATAACTACAAGATACAGAACCGCGTGATGCTGAGCCGCTATCGCGGTAAAACCAAATGCCCGGAGTGTAAAGGCAAACGCCTGCGCCCGGAAGCTAATTACGTAAAAGTAGGCGGCAGTACCATAACAGATCTTGTAGATCAGCCGATTAAAAATCTGGTTGAGTTCTTTAACAAGCTGGAACTTAATGAATACGACACTAAAGTAGCCAGCAGGCTGCTCATAGAAATAAATAACCGCCTGCGCTTTTTGCAGGAGGTTGGGCTGGATTATCTTACCCTAAACCGCCGTTCTAACACGCTTTCGGGTGGAGAGAGCCAAAGGATAAACCTTGCTACATCGTTGGGCAGCAGCCTTGTAGGTAGCATGTACATATTAGACGAGCCATCAATAGGGCTACACCCAAAAGATACAGAACGCCTTATAAAAGTACTGGAAGGCCTGCGCGACCTGGGTAACACGGTTATAGTAGTGGAGCATGACGAGGACATTATGAAAATGGCCGACATGATCATTGACATAGGTCCTGAAGCAGGTAGTTACGGTGGCGAACTTGTAGCCCAAGGCACGTATGACGAAATACTTAAAAGTGAATCACTTACAGCGAAATACCTGAATGGCGAACTTGAAATTTCGGTACCTAAAAAGCGCCGCAAGTTTAAGAACCATATAGATGTGGTAGGTGCCCGCGAAAATAACCTGAAAAACATAGATGTTACCTTCCCGCTGGATTGCCTTACGGTAATTACCGGAGTATCAGGCAGTGGCAAGAGTACGCTGGTTAAAAAGATATTGTTCCCCGCCCTGCAAAAAGAGCTTGAAGGTGTGGGCGAAAAAGCCGGACAGTTTACTGAACTTCGTGGCAGCTACAAACATATAAGGCACATAGAATACGTAGACCAAAACCCTATAGGAAGATCATCGCGCTCAAATCCAGTTACTTACATTAAAGCCTATGACGATATAAGGGATTTATTTGCCAAGCAAAAACTGGCGCAGGCACGCGGTTACCAGAGTAAGCACTTTTCGTTTAACGTAGATGGCGGCCGCTGCGAAACCTGTAAGGGTGATGGCGAGGTAACCATAGAAATGCAGTTTATGGCAGACGTGCACCTGGTGTGCGAAACCTGTGGTGGTAAGCGTTTTAAGAAAGAAATCCTTGAAATTACTTTCCAGGATAAGAACATAGACGATGTGCTTAAAATGACCATAGACGATGCCGTAGCATTCTTTGGCGAACACAAGCAAACTAAGATAATGACCAAGCTACAACCCCTTCAGGATGTGGGACTTGGGTATGTACAGTTGGGGCAAAGCTCCTCTACCCTTTCGGGTGGCGAGGCGCAGCGTATTAAGCTGGCATCGTTCCTGGTTAAAGGTGCTACTAAAGAAAAAGCCCTGTTTGTGTTTGACGAGCCTACCACAGGGCTACACTTCCATGACATTAAAAAGCTATTGGCAAGTTTTGATGCCCTTATAGATAAAGGCCACTCTATCATTGTAATAGAGCACAACCTGGACCTGATTAAGTGCGCCGATTACATTGTAGACATAGGCCCTGAGGGTGGTGAAAACGGCGGTAACCTGATTGCTTTTGGCACACCTGAGGAAGTGGCGAAAAATCCAAAATCGGTTACAGGAGAGTACCTGAGGAGTAAGTTGTAGGTTGATGGTTTTCTATTCCGAACGTATCATAGCGGAGTTGACGAATTTCAAAAATATTTAATACATTTATGCGGAACAGGGAACTGTTCCGTTTTTTTATCTACTTAAACCAACCCATTATGAAAAAATTCTGTTTATTATTAGCAATCGTACTTCTATCAGCAAGTAAAAGTTTTGCATGCCTAAACGGAGAGCATTACATACTAAAAAATGGCTATCCACTTTTTGAAGATTATGACGGAGAGATACCTGAACCTCATAATTTTTATGTTTTTAGTTTTGAGAAAAATATTAAAGAGCTTGACAGTCTTTACAAAAAAACAAAAGATGTAGCTTACTTATCTGATAAAGGATTAATTCTTATACTTCAAAAAAAGTATAAGGACGCATTAGCTTTATATCAGTTCATTGAAAAAGCAGCGCCAGGAAGATATTCAACGGCCGCAAACATGGGTACATTATATGAACTTATGGGTGATAACGAAAAAGCACTTTACTGGATAAGAAAGTCGGTAGAAATAAACCCAAAGTCACATGAAGAATCGGAGTGGTTACATGTAAAAATACTTGAAGCTAAGCTAAAGGGTAAATCCGCTTACAACGGCGCTTTTTTACTAGGTACTGACTTTGGAGCTCAAGCAATGCCGATAACAAAACTAACTACTACAGAGCTTAGAAGACTTGAAAAATCATTGTTCTTTCAACTAACCGAACGTATGTCGTTTATAAAACCGAAAGACCCAATCGTAGCAACACTACTTTTTGAACTTGCTAACATAAAATTACTTTTAAAGAAAAATGCGCAGGCAAAAGAAATTTACGCAAAAGCATTAGAATACGGATACGATTCAAAAATTGTAGATGAACGTATTATTCAGGCTAACAAGCCCGTTTCTCCTGTCAAGCAGAAGAAAAAAATAATATCAAAAGAAGACAAATCATCATCGTCAATTGTACCGGCAGTAGTAGGTGCTACTACAGCAGTAATTATACTTGCAGCTGCCCGCCGACGTAGAGGGAATAAAGAAAAATAGACCCATTGTGGGGGCAATTAATACATCGTTAAATATCCAAATAATCCCTAACTTGCATCCACTTTAAACACGGATGAAAGACTACTATAACATACTAGGCGTAGCTCCTGATTGCCCGCAGGCCGATATAAAGAAAGCCTACAGGCAGCTGGCACTACAGCATCATCCGGATAAAAACCAGGGCAATAAAAATAGTGAGGAACATTTTAAGCTCATAGCCGAGGCGTATGTGATACTAAGCGACCCTGCAGCCCGAAACGAATACGACTACTCGCGTGGGGTAAAAAGCACGTACCGCGGCAGGGGCAACACATCGGGTAAGCCGTCGCCCATACAATACCTGTTACAAATAAAAGCTATTAAAAACCGGGTGCTTACTAATGGCGGGCACGTAAAACAGGGGGAGTTATATACTATAATTTTCAATCTGCTGTCTGACGATAACATTACGCACCTGCTTGCAGAACGGGATATTACCACAAACAACCTTATTGTAGATGAAGTACTTACATGCTGTATTTTCCTAAATGCCGACACAAAAGAAAAGGTGTACGAAAAACTAAAAAAACTGGCAGTGCATTACAGCGGGTTCGGTGCCAAATTAGCTGCCCTGGAAAAACAACCCGATCAACCTCTGTCGCCTGAGGGTAAAACCGTTACACACACAGATAGCCCGCTGCCACTAACCACTAAGCTGGTATTTTTAGTTTTTGTGTTGCTCTTTATATTAATTTTAGTGGTATACAAATAGCGCATGAAACCCTACAGGCCAAAATTACACCCCACCCTTACCCCTACTGACAAAGCTGTAGAAATTGCAGGTTGGGTAACACTGTCACTTTTTTGGTGTTATATTTTACTTTCGTACAAAACCCTTCCAGAAGTTATCCCAACGCATTTTGGTGCCGGAGGCAAGGCAGATGGATTCGTAGACAAGACTACTGTATTCGGGCTGCCAGCCATTTCAACAGTGCTGTATGTGGGGCTAACGGTACTCAACCGTTTCCCGCAATTGTATAATTTTGCTGTAGAAATAACTCCCGAAAATGCCTTACGTCAGTACACTATTGCCACCCGTATGATACGTTGGCTTAAACTGGGCATTGTAGTATTGTTTGCTGTTATAGCATACAGCACTATTGCCGTTGCTGATACCAAAACCCCACAACTAAGCGAATGGTTTTTCCCCATAACCATGGCTGTTACCTTCGGCGTTGTGGGCTACTTCCTTACAAAATCCATATTAAAAGCATAGTAAACCTGCTGCTTTAAAAGTATGTTGTAAGAAAAATCAAAAATGTATATTTGCGCCCTAACGCTATAACAACCATGCTTAGAAAAATACTGAGCTATTTTATTCCGGTAAACATTTTAAAAAGAGATTCAGCCATAAGCCAGCGGCTTGAAGTTACCCTTAATAACGGTAAGCTTGTGCTGGACAGTAAAAATACCAATTACTCTTACGGTAGCCTGCAGCGCATATTACGAAAGGGGCTTCAGTACATTGGTTTTGAGCGTATTCGTGGCTTTAACAACGTGCTGGTGCTGGGCGTAGCGGGCGGCAGTGTAATTAAAACACTTGCCGATGACATAGGTTTTAAGGGCATTATTACCGGGGTAGAAATTGACCCTAAGGTTATAGCTTTGGCCAATACGTATTTTGGCTTAGAGAAGGTAGAAAACTGCAACGTGATTATAACCGACGCTTTTGAATACGTGCTTAAATGCACTGAAAAGTACGACCTTATTATTATAGACATTTTTAAGGACACCGTAATGCCCAATTTTTTGTTTGAGGATTTCTTTATACAGCGGGTAAATAATATGCTTAATGTAAATGGATTTATTTTATTTAATACCATGACATTAACCGAAAAAGATAAAGAACGTAATGTACGCTACAGGCAGGCGTTCAACGAAAATTTTTCCGTGCGTATGTACCCAAAGGTGGAAGATCATAACGAGCTTTTTACTATTAAAAAACTGGCGTAAATTATTATATCGTACTCAATCTCGTAGCTCCTATGGATGCCTTGGCACAACAGCTACTATTATATGTCACTTCACTTCAACTGAAAACAGTATGCTTTAAAAGTGTTAACTGTATTTCAATCCCCATAGCTATACAGGTATTTGCTAAATGCAATTACATATTTCCTGCACTCTAACGATATATTATTTTGGTTTAAAAAAAAATTTAACTCTTTTTTGACAAATAATCATTTTTTGTTTTATATTTGATAAGTGTAAAAATAACATTTATTAAATAATCCAAAAAATTCTTATGAAACAAAAACTACGCTTAGGTAAAATGGTCATTGTTGCAGCAATGGCAAGTTTTATGTACGGAGCTAATGCCTACGGTCAAACGTACACTTGGTCGGGTTCTGCCAGCAACCAGTTTTACAACACTTCTAACTGGACCAGTTCAGACGGCCCCGTGGTGTTTGACAACTCTGCTTTTAAAATTGTGCGTACAAACACTCAGGGTCAATCACCTGTAATAGGTCAATGGATAGACTGGCAGCCGGGCATTTATGACAACCTGGGAGGCAACCTTACGCTGAATGCTGATTTTCAGGTGTACTTTAACGACTTTTTAAACGGCAATGTTACCATTAACAGCGGTGCTTCGTTCATTTGCCGTAATATTATCCGCGTGGGCCGCGAAGGCAGCGGAACGGTAAACATTAACGGTGGCACCATGCGCAGCCTGCACGAAACCAACTGGCAGGGAATTTTTATAGGCGTATTGCAAAATGGAAACGGAACCGTTAACGTTAACGATGGCGGACTTATAAGTGGCGGCTATCAGGTAGAGGTGGGTACCCGCGATTTTTATCCTACAGGTGTACTTAACGTAAATGCAGGTGGTACATCTGAAGCATACTGGAACACCGTTATAGGGCCAAACGGAACTATTAATGTAAACGGTGGTACGGTTAATACCGGGCAAGGGTTCATTGTAGGTGATTTATATCTTGATACTCCTGCAAACACGGGTACATTAGGCACTGTAGTAGGGCAAATGAACCTTAACGAAGGTACGGTAACTGTAAACCACCTTGACCTTGCCAGCCCTAACTTAGCAATACATGCAAACGGTAAAATTGTTATTGATAACGGTACACTTAGGGTAAGGCGCACCGGGGTAGACTTTACAGCTACCATTAACGGCTACATTGCCACAGGGCAAATAGCACCTGTAGCGGGCAAAGAACTACAAGTTGCTTATGACGGAACCGAGTTTACTACCGTAGTGGCTACAGCCATAAACAACACACAGACAGCTAATAAAGCGCAGATTGTAGCGTTCCCTAACCCCGCTTCAGACAAGCTGTTCTTTAAGGGCGTAGATAACAATAATATCAGTATAATGATTACTGATGTTACCGGTAAAGTTGTGCTAAATGCAAACGGAATTTCTAATATAAGCGCCGGTATTGATATTTCAGCGCTAACAAACGGTGTTTATATAGCTAAAGTTGCCAACGGTAACGCGGTGCAAAACATCAAATTCATTAAAAAGTAATTAGAATCAGTATCATAGTTTTTCATTACATTTGGGTTAGTTCAATTAAAAAAGCCACGCAATGCGTGGCTTTTTCTTGTTTAATCTAGTTATTTGGTTACAACTGCTCGTCAGGTTATGTAGAAACCTTCAGCTTACTTTTTTTATTGGCCCACCAGTACAGCGGTGGTATAATCAGCGGTGCAAACAGTAACGTACTGGTAAGCCCGCCAATAATTACCGTGGCTAACGGGCGTTGCACGTCAGACCCAATACCCTTAGATGTTGCCGCCGGTATAAGTCCAAGTATGGCTAAGAATAAAATAGACATAAGTGCCCTTAATTGTTCCTTAGATACCGCCTTTATGGTTTGCAGGCTACAGTTCGCATTGTCTGTAGCGCGGTTTAGGGCCGATACCAGCAGTACCCCGGCCATAACCGAAATACCAAATATTGACACAAACCCCACACCTGCCGATACGTTAAAGTAATACCCCCGTATAAGCAATGCTATAATACCGCCCGCCAGCGCAAACAATATACAACTGGTGGTAATAAGCGTATACTTATAATCTTTATACAGCATAAACAGGAACACAAATACCACAATAAGTGTAAGCGGAATGGTAAAGGTAAGCTGCTTACCCGCGCGCTCCAGGTTTTCGTACTGGCCGCCGTATACTATTTTATACCCTTGCGGAAGTTTAATCTGTTTGTCAATTTTACTTTGAAGCTCTTTTACAAAACTCACCTGGTCTTCACCGCGAATGTTAGTACGCACGGTAACCATACGCTTATTGTTATAGCGGTAAATATTGGTTTGGCCTTCTACAAATTCAATCTGTGCCAGTTCATCCATACTTATCAGCGCCCCGGTAGCCGATGGTACCAGTAGCTTCTTTATTTCGTCTATATTATCGCGGTACTGTGGCAGGTAGCGCACTACTATATCATAGCGCTTAGTACCATCATAAAGTACCGAAATATTTTTTCCACCTATGGCGGCTTCAATCATATTCATAATATCCGAAACATTAATACCGTAACGGGCGGCTGCTTCGCGGTTTATTTTTATGGCAAGCTGCTCCTGTGTACCCTCCTGCTCTATGTTTACCCCTTCGCTACCCTTCATTTTGGTTACAATGGCAGCTATAGAGTCGGCTTTGGTACGCATAAGTTTAAGGTCGTCTCCTACTACAGACACAGCCAAGTCTGCCGCGCTACCGGTTACAATTTCCATAACCTGGTCTATAATAGGCTGCCCGGAGGTAAAGCGAACGCTTGGCAACTCACGCGACAAGTCGGCTTTTATTTGTGTAACAAGGTCTTTTTTGGAAATGGTATCGCTCCAAAGTTTATAGTCTTTAAGCCCCACCAGGATTTCGTTACGGTTTGTAGGGAACGGGTCTGTTCCATCGTCATTTCTTCCTGTTTGGGTAATTACGAATGCAATCTGCGGATACCCTGCTATTATCTTTCGGATTTTAGGCGCGTATTTGGCATTTTCCTGAATGGTAATACCCGCAGCAAAGTTCCCCCTAAGGAAGATAGAACCCTCATCGAGCTCCGGCAAAAATTCACTACCCAGTTTTGCCCCAAAACCTATCAACACCAATACAATGATAAACCCTGTGATAACCGCTTTAGAGGCGTTGTTTAAAAGGAAATTTACCACCCTATCGTATCCGCGGTCTACACGGTCTAACACAAAGTTTTTATGCTCTTTCAATGGCTTACCCGTACCGTTGACTGCCTTGTTGTATACAAACGAAATCAGCACCGGGATTAGCGTTAACGCCGCCAGCATAGAACCTATAACCGCAAAAGACAGTGTTAAAGCCATAGGTGAAAACAACTTGCCTTCTACCCTGGTCATTAACAAGATAGGCATATATGCCAATATGATTATAGTAACCGAGAAAAAGATCTCGCGGCCTACTTCCTGGGCTGCCGAAAGGGTTATGCGGATAATTCCTTCCTCCTTCTCCTCGGGCGTTGCGTTTCGGTATTTCCGTATGAGGTGCTCTACCATAACGCAGGCGCCATCTACTATAATACCAAAGTCTATGGCACCGAGCGAAAGCAGGTTAGCCGGTATGCCCGTAAGGCGCATAAGTATAAACGCAAACAGCAACGAAAACGGAATGGTAAGTGCTACCACCAGCGCGCTCCTAAAGCTGCCAAGGAAAAATATAAGGATGATGATTACAATGCTTATCCCTTCAAAAAGGGTTTTACCTACAGTTTCTAACGAGTGGTCTATAAGAAAACTCCTGTCGTACAACGGCCTTAACCGCACACCTGCCGGCAACTCATTAGCCTGTAGCTCTTCCATGCGCTGCTTAAGGGCTTTAAGCACTTCGCTTGGGTTTTCATAACGGCGTAGCAGTACAATACCTTCTACTCCATTGTTTTCATTCACTTTTTCCTGGGTAACCGTATAGCCCAAAACCCCGCTTGGCGGTGGTGGTGCTATCTCTACACTGGCCACATCGTGTATAAATACCGGTACGCCGTTATCTGATTTCAGTACAATGTTCTCAATGTCGTCTTCGCTTTTAATGGCACCCAGCCCACGCACGGCAAAACCCTGCCCCCCGCGCGAAAGTACGTTACCACCCGAGTTTAGGTTGTTACTGCCTACAGCCCTTTCTATATCGGCTATGGTAAGGCCGTATTTCCTTAATTTTTCGGGTGCGGTAAGAATGTGGAATTGCTTTAAAGGCCCTCCGAAGGTAGTAATATCTGCAATACCCGGTGTTTGCAGCAGGTAAGGCTTAATAACCCAGTCCTGCAAATCGCGCAGTTGTGTAGGAGAAAACGTAGGTGGAGCCTCTACCACATAGCGCAAAATTTCGCCTACGGCTGTAGATAGCGGTGCAAGCTCCGGCGAATCGCCATCGGGCAGTTCTCCCGTTGCATGGCGTTCCATTACCTGCTGGCGCGCAAAATAGTCATCTGTACCATCTTTAAACGTAAGCTGTACTACCGAAAGTCCAAATATGGTACGGCTTCTTCTGTCCAGCACGTTTGGCGTATTTTGTAACGCACGCTCTATGGGTACTGTTACCTGTTGCTCCACTTCTTCGGCGGCACGCCCCTGGTACTGAGATACCACAATTACGTTAGTATCGGCTATATCCGGGTAGGCTTCAATTTTTAACTGGGTAAAACAGTAATACCCGGTTCCCATAAGCACTATACTTATGGCAACAACCAGCCAGCGGTTTTTTAGTGAAAATATAAGCAGATTCTTTATCATGGCCTTACCATTGTTCTACAGGATGGGTTACTATAAAACCACCCCTGTAATGTTTTCTTAATTCTGTTAATGCTTTTGTTACCTTTTCTTCCTCATCTATAAACACTATGAGTAGCGGAACCTCGTCAAACGAAAATTCCTGTGTGGGCATTTTTAGCCGCTGATGCCGCCCGTAGCCACTAAACCCCTCAAAAGTGGTAGCACCTGCTATACCTTGTTCTAAAAGCAATCGGGTAATGAACTTGTAAAGCGGCACTGTGCCCTTTAGCTCGTCTTTGTCTATAAAAATTTGTGCCTGTAACATAGTTTCATTTTTATTAATATCCGAAACTAAGTCCCTTAAGCTGCATTACGCCTCCCGTAGCCACTTCATCGCCACTGTTAAGGCCGCTTAATACAGTTACCCTGTCGCCTATCTGTACCGAAGTAACCACAGGCCTGCGCTCAAATACAGCAGGCGATTTCTTTACAAATACGTAACTCTTGCCCTGCACAGTAATAAGCGAAAACTTATTTACGCTCATGGTATTGCTTTCCTTTATACCAAAAGATACATTGGCAAACATACCCGCCTTAAACCTGAAATCAGTGTTGGCTATCTTAATCCTTACTTTGATCATACGGGTGGCGTTATCTACAGCATCGGCAATGCCATCTATTTTCCCGTTAAATGTTTCCCCCGGAAAAGAGTTAAACGTAAGCGTGCAGGTAGCACCGGGTTTTACATTGCCCACCTGGTTTTCTGCTACATCGCAAATGATGTACGCTACTCCAGACTGCGCCTTCTTTAGTACCGACATATCAAAACCGGCGGCTTTAAGCTTTGTTTCGTGTTCTATAAGTGCCGACTTTTCATTGGCAAGATTTGTCTGCTCCATAGAAAGCGACGATTTAGCGTTTAGCACATCCTGCCCGGTAGCGGCACCGTGTAGTTTAAGATCCTGGGTTCTTTGGTACTCGATTTCTTTTTGTTTTACGTTTACAGCGGTTTCCTGCTTTATGTTGGCCTGATGCTGTAGCAATTGGGTATAATTGGCAGCAAGTTCTGTATCGTCAAAAAGGATAATGTTTTGCGCAGCGCCGGTATCTGAAGGTAGTACAGTAGCAGCCACCTTTGCCGGTGCCGTAACCGTTGCCGATAAACCGCCTGCCAGCAGTTTTTCGGTTGTAAAGCCGCGCATTTCTGTAGTATCTTTAAAAGTAATATCGGTGCCGTTGTTAGTAACAACAGGAGCTATGTACGCCTCTAGCGGCTTCTTTTCTTCGTGTTTACAAGAAGTAAGCAGCACAAGGCAAAGGGTTGTGTTTACAATTAGTGATTTCATGTATTATTGGGCCATGTTATTAATTAAACCTGTAGAATATAAAAGCTGAATGTAGCTTTGGTGGTATAGATACAACGCATCGTTATACTGCTGCTGCACATCGAGCCAGCTGCGCTGGGCTTCAAGAAAATCTATTACGGTAGTACCGCCTTTCAGATAAGCATACTTTACGTTAGACAAAATATCAGACGACTGTTTCAGCACAGCCTTATAACCTTCTATATTTTGCTGCTGCGTGCGGTAACTACTGTATGCCGTAGATAATTCGGTATTAACCTGTTGCTGAACCGCCGTATACTGCTGCTCTGCCTGTTGTTTTAAATATTGTGACTTTTTAATCTCACCCTGGTTACGGTCAAAAAACGGCAGGTCTATGGTTACATATATACCCGCGTAAGGCACAGTATTTTGCGGGTTGTATATAAGGCCGGCCTGTGGCTGTGGTATAGCCATAGACTTTTGCAGTTTTATATTACTCTCAGAAGCAGCCATTTGCGAAACCGCCAGTTTTAAATCAGTACGTTCTTTACTCGCCTGATCCAGCAGTTCCTTAAAGCTCTGTGTAACAGCAGGCGGAAAAACCTCATCATTTTTTACAATTATGCTGTCTGTAGTACCTAAGGCAAGCATTAGCTCCTTCACTTTATTGTTAAGCTCCTGCTTTGCAGTAGTGTATTGCAGCGTGTATTGTTTAGACAATAGCTGGGTGCGGTAAAAATCAGTTTCGGTTACAACCTGGTTCTTAAGGCGGACCTTATTTATAATAACCACACTGTCTACGTTTTGGCGGGCGTAGTTAATCATTTTAAGGTTGCGCTGCGCATTCCACACCTCCAGCCATTTTGTAGCTACATCAGCAAACATGGCGCGCTCTGTTTCGGCATAGCCCGCTTTGTTTACGTCGGTATTTTTTTGTGCAAAATCAATTTTGTTGGCGCGCTGCCCCGCTATCTGAAGCGTTTTTGTAAGCTGCCACCACACCTGGCGGTTTGCCGGGTTATACCACTGCGTGTTTGCCTTATAATGGTCGCTTGCCATCATTTGCAATGACTGGTTATTCAGCTGCAGGTTAGGGCGCAGCGATGCGGTAACCACATCAGCTTCAGCAATGTTAATATTAAATTTCGCGGCTTTAAGTTGCAGGTTATTATTGCGCGCGGCTTTTAGCGCGTCCTGCAAGGACAACGTTTTTACAGACTGCGCCGATACCCCTGTAACGGCCAGTAGTAAAAAGTAAATGAAAGATGATTTTAAAACGCTACACATGTTTAATGTAAATTAACCATGCAAAGTTCGGGAGTAGTAGCGTTTAAGGCAGTTAGAGACCGATTAGAAAAAAATTAGAAAACCATTAGAATTTTAAAGATGCTGTAACGTAATTACAAATTCTGAACCTTTACAAACCACCGACGTTACGCTAATAGTGCCATTATGCAGAATAACAATCCTACGGGTAAGCGAAAGGCCTATGCCGTTACCTTCTGCAAACTTTTTGTTTTTACCTCTGTAAAACGGGGTAAAAAGGTTGTCTATATCTGTTTGCTCTATACCTATGCCGTTATCCGAAAAAGTAATTATAAGAGCATTTTCATTAAACGAAATGGTAATGCGGCAGCGCTTGTTTGTACTAAATTTGCAGGCATTTTCTATAATATTCATAAATGCTACACGCAGCAGGTATTCGTTGCCGTTAACTGTAACCTGGCTGTCGCTGTCTGAAAATCCGTCGAAGTTTATCTCTGCTTCATAGCCTTTATTAGCCACCTGTACAATATGCAGAGCGTCTAAAAGCAACTCGTCTGCACGCACGGGCTTCATAGAAATTTCGGAAGGATCATAACTTGCCTTAGCCAAATCTAAAAGGCTATTAGACAATTTTACAAGGCGTGAGGCATCTTTAAGGGCGTTTTTAACCGCGTACTTATATTCGTCAACGGTTTTGTCGTTACGGTCAGCAAGTTCCAGCTCAGTAATTATGGCTGCCAGCGGCGTACGGATTTCATGTGAAATATTTGAAATAAATTGCTTTTGCGAATCAAATGAATTTTCAAGGCGCGTAAGCATGGTATTAAAGGTTTGTGAAAGCGTGTTAAGCTCATCTTTCCCCTCTGTAACATCAAGCCTAAGATGTAAGTTAGACCCCGAAATAAGGTTGGCTTTCTCTGTAATGTCGGTTATGGGTTCCAAAGCTTTTTTAGAGAAATACAACGCCAAAAAGTACAACAGCGGTAAAGTAATAAAGAATACCAAAACACTGGTTTCAAAACGGCTGTCGAGTTTTTTATAACCGTATTTATCATAAGCAATAGCGGTAATAATGTAGTTTTTGCCCTTATAGGCATGTAGAATACCGGTTACCTGCCAGCCGTTTTGCGTAAAGTTAATATGGCCCTTATCGCGTATTTTGGAAAGCATCGCCCGGGTTTCTTTTACCGCATCTATTTCTTTAGAGTCGTGATAAAGCAGCTTTAAATCTTCGCTAAAAATAGCCACCTCTACTTCATTGATAGTAAGCCTGTTATTTTTGTAAATATCCTGTAGGGTTTTAGCATCTACCTTCGCGTCAAAATACAGGTTCGCCTTGGTTACAGCCTCCCGTTCCAGGCGTGTGTAGAACTCCTTTTCACGGTCATTTTTTGCGGAGATATAAATGATAAAAGCGAAACCTAACAGCACAGCAGCTGTAAGGGCAAGATAAAGCAGGCTGAGTCGGGTACGTATTTTCATAGTTCTTCACGAAGCATAAAACCCATTCCCGGTTTGGTGTGGATAAGTTTAACGGTAAAATCCTTGTCTATCTTTTTGCGTAGGTAGTTAATGTAAACATCAATAAAGTTAGTACCCGTGTTAAAATGGGTATCCCATACATTCTCGGCAATTTCTGCCCTCGAAAGTACTTTTTCAGGATGCTTTAACAGGTACTCCAGCAGCTTAAATTCTTTAGGGGTTAGGTTTATGGCATTGCCTGCACGTATTACCTCTTTAGTGGCAACATTAACTTTAAGGTCGGCATAGGAAAGCACATTTGAGGCAGGTACAGTAGCAGCACCTGAACGCTTTAATAACGCACGTATACGCGCCATTAGTTCCCGTAACTCAAAGGGCTTTACCATATAATCGTCGGCTCCGGCATCAAAACCGTCAAGCTTATCGTCTGTATTGCCCAGGGCGGTGAGCATAATTATGGGGGCTTCGGGATTAATACGCCTAAACTGGCGGCAAATATCGAGCCCGCTTAATCCCGGTAAAATAATATCGGTAATTACAAGATTAAAACGCTGCGCGGCAAAGGTGCTTATGGCTTCAATACCATCGGCTACGGCTATTACCTCAAATCCATGCTCTGTTAATCCTCTTACAAGAAGTTCTGAAACACGCGCGTCGTCTTCCACCACCAGGATTTTCTGTGTCATGCTTATAAAGGATTTTACCGCAACAAAAATAACAAAAACCCGCTCTGTTTAGGCTACTTGTTATCTTTTACCGCATTCAGGGTTATGCTAAACACTGTGCCGCCACCTACTTTGCTCTGTACCGTTATACTGCCACCCATAGCCTGGATAAACTCCCTGCTTATGGCAAGACCCAGGCCTGTGCCTCCCTTAATGCTGCCGGGTACTTTAAAATACCTGTCGAAAATACGGTTAAGGTAATTTTCAGGAATACCCACACCGGAATCGGCAACTTTTAAAATTACCTTGTCGTTAGCGGCGCTAACATCCAGCTTTATACTGCTGTTTTCGTAAGAATAGCGAATGGCGTTAGAAATCAGGTTAGAAATCACCCAAACCATCTTATCCTTATCCGCCGTTACAAGTGGCAACTCCTGCGGAATATTGGCTTCAAGCAGCAAACCTTTGTTGTTAGCCGTTTGTCGATTGGCCTGTAATGCTTCCTCTACAAGGCCTGCAAGGCTGCAAGGCTGGTTTTTAATTTGCCATTTGCCTGCCTCTACCTGGCTTATGTCCAGCAGTTCGCCTGTAGTACGCAGTAAACGCTCGGCATCGTCTTTAATGCCTGTTATAAGGTTTTTCTGTTCATCGTTTAAAACACCTATCCTTTCGTTTTCTAAAAGTTGAAGACTCATTTTCATACTGGCAATGGGCGTTTTAAACTCATGCGATACCGTAGCAATAAAGTTGGTCTTGGCTTCATCAAGCTCTTTGTGGGCAGTAATGTTTCGCAGTATTACTACCGAACCTATTTTTTTTTGCTGGGTTTCGCCAGTAGGTACAATTTGTATGGGTACAATGTTTTTTTCAAAATAGCCTTCTTTACCCTCAGAGAATATTTTTAAAACCTCCCTTGGTTTTACATCTCCCAGTACGGCTTCCCGGCTTAAATCCCTTATAAGGTCGTTAGTAAGTGCTACTTCGCTTATATTTTTACCAATAATATTTTCCTTTTTAAGCGCCGTGATTTTAAGCGCTTCTTCGTTTATAAATAGTATATAGTGTTTCTCATCCAGGCCTATAACAGGGTCTGCCATATTATCTATAAGCGTTTCTACTCTTTTCTTCTCCGTCATTAATTTTGCAAGGTCGCTGGCAGAGTATTCTTCCAGTTTTTGTGCCATAGAGTTAAAGGTACTGGCCATGGTGGCAAACTCATCATGCCCCTCTATGTACACGCGCTGCGAATAGTTTTTTTCTGCAATCTGGCGGATACTGTCGGTCAGCTTTTTTATGGGTGCGGCAATGGCTGTAGGCAGGTTAATAAACAGTAAAAACCCAAGGCTTATACACAGTGCAGCCGTAAATGTAAGCCACAATACAGAGCTGTCTGCTGTTTTCTCGGCCACGGCACTCTTGCGCTGTATGGCATCCATATTAAGTTTCATAACACCGTTTAAAGATGCCCTTATGTTCCTTAAAACCGTTTTATCATCCGGATTTTTCTCTAACGATATATATTGTTGTTGCAGTTCTGTGGTAAACTCCTTCTCTCCTACTTCGGTGATGTTTGCAAGCTGCTTGTTAAGGTACAGTTTAAACTGGCTCAGGTTGTTTGCTGAAAGCGTATCTGCATCTATGGCTTTAAGCATATTACGGCTGTAATCAAGCGACTGGTAATTTGCCACCAGGATGTTCTTGGTATCCTGTGCCAGTAGGTTTACCTGCCTTATGGCAAAAGCCGATAGTATGGCTATGAGCAAAAACAACGTGCCCAGTGCCAGCTGCAGTTTAGTCCTTATTTTCATTTTCTAAGAAAGTATTACGAGGTCAATATCGCTGCTGGAAAGTTTATTAAGCAGCGACTTAAACACATTGGTAGACAAAATTACTTTAAATAAGTTTATGTGCGGCTTACCGATGCAAATGGTAGTAACCTTGCGGGCTTCGGCAGTAGCCATAATAGCCGAAGCTATACCGGCGCTTTCTACCTTAACAATTTCTGCGCCCAGCTCCATGGCAAGCTTATAATTATTTATAAGCAGGCGTTGCTTGTTAAGCGCTATTTTATCGGGAGCTTCGGCAGGGGTTTCTACATACAGCAAAAACCACTTGCTGTGGTAATAATTGGCAAGCCTTGCCGTTTTGCGTATTACCTTTTTAGCCGTTACGGGATTGCTGCTTATACAGGCCATAAAGCGCTCCTGCCTGCCTGTGTAGCCCGTAACCTCAGTTTCTACCTTACGCTCTACCTGGCTGGCTACTTCTTTAAGGGCGAGTTCGCGCAGCCTTAGTATATGCTCTGACTTAAAAAAGTTAGATAACGCATAGGGTATTTTATCCTGGGTATATATTTTGCCTTCCTTAAGGCGGGTTATAAGCTCGTCTGCGGTAAGGTCTATATTTACCACCTCATCGGCGGCTTTTAGTACGCTATCGGGTATGCGCTCTTTTACTTCTATGCCGGTAATGTCCCTTACATCATCGTTAAGGCTTTCTATATGCTGAATGTTTACCGCGCTTATAACATTTATCCCTGCATCAAGAATTTCCATAACGTCCTGCCAACGCTTTTCGTTACGGCTGCCCTCTATGTTAGTATGTGCAAGCTCATCTACCACAACCACTTCGGGGCGAAGGTTAATAATGGCCTGTACATCCATTTCGTCCAGGTATTTCCCTTTATAGAAAATAGACCTGCGTGGCACTACCGGAAGCCCGTCCAGCAATTCGTGGGTTTCTTTACGGTTGTGCGTTTCTATATAGCCTATTTTTATATCGATACCGTTCCTGAGCAGGGTGTGCGCTTCCTGCAGCATACGGTAGGTTTTGCCTACACCGGCACTCATGCCGATGTAGACCTTAAACTTACCCCTGCGCGACCGCTGAATCAAGTCCAGGAAATGTTGCGCATTTGTATCTCTTTCTTCCATTAGAATGAAATTGCCAGTGCCGTAGTTACAAATGTATCTGTTGCCCTGAGATTGGCATTATTTACAAAAATATCGTCCTTACTGTTAAGTGTACGTGCCTCTACCCTCCATACTACATTGCTGTACATGTTGTAGTCAAAATTTACCGAATAGCCCATGTTTTTAAACCCATTAGGTGTACCTGTGGGTATTATAACCCCGTATTTATCGGCATAATATTCGCCCCTGGCACTAAGGTTTACTTTACTGTTTACCGAATAGCGCGCTATAACCACCGGCGAATACCAACAGCTGTAACTTTCGCTGCCTTTTGCCTTTTGCTCTGCCCCTATATCAAATCCGGTAATAATGCCCCATAT
>JAAXJD010000061.1:37476-38742 GCA_012270005.1 Flavobacterium sp.
ATGGCAATTTATCAGTAAGCTGAAATATGCCGTAAAAATTATGGAAGTAACGCATACGCTTGTCCTCGTTAGGAAACGTATTACCCACAAATGAACTGCTGTTTAGCGTTACCTTATCTGAAGGTTTGAACGTAAGCTGGTGCCCTACAGACAGGCTTTTGTTTCCGTCTGGCCTTTGTATACGCTGCCAGCCATTTAATACAAGGCCACTTAAAAACCATTTGCCCGATGGCGATGTATAACTTAGCTTAGCACCACTTTCATAGTAAGGCGAGTTGTCGGCCAGCATACTGCGTGTAAGGCTCCAACAGTCTTTACCCACGGCACTTTCAAACCCTATGTGCGAGCCGAATATACCTGCGTCTACCCACAAATTTGCCTTTTTACTTACTTTAACCCCTGCATTGGCCTCATATACATTTTTCATTACACCGGGTTCAGCAGACAGGTTAGCATTGGCATACGTACCTGCCATAAGTGCAAGATTAGCCCTTACCTGCCCGTTATCGTAAGCGGCTTTTATAAAACCAAGATTTAATGCTACCTCATTATGCCTGTTGTGCGAGTAAAAAAACGCCGGGCGGGTGTTATTTACGGGTTCATTAAAATCGTATGCGTAGTAGGTTTCTATGTAAGCACTAAGTTTAAGTCCGGCTACTTCGGGCTGTGGTAATACTTTAATGCTGTCGTTTTGTGCTATTGCTGCACTGCCTGTTGCTATAAGTGCAGCAATGGTTAAAAAGGTTTTCATTTATTGTAGGTTGTCTATTGCTAAATTAAGTTTTAATACGTTCACTTTTGCAGGGCCCATGCAGCCAAGTAACGGTTTTTCGGTAACATCGTCTATGACTTTAGTCACAGCGGCCACGCTAAGTTTACGGGCTTTTGCCACACGGGTTACCTGTACCGTAGCTGCTTCCGGAGAAATATCCGGGTCGAGGCCAGAGCCGCTGGCTGTAACCAGTTCGGCAGGGACATCTTTTTTGGCCACGCCCGGATTTTTTAATAAAAAGGTATCAATTCGGCTTTGTACTGTTGCCAGATATTCGGGATTTGAAGGCCCCTTGTTGCTGCCACCCGAACCTGCTGCATTATAGTCTACCGCACTTGGGCGCGGCCAAAAGTATTTATACTGTGTAAACGCCTGTGCCACATTAGTATGGTAGCGCTTGCCATTAGCGTCGGTTATAAATCCATTACCCGTATTAGTTGACACCTGTGCCACCCCCCAGCTGCACAGGGGCTCCGGCAACCAAAGGTGATCCA
>JAAXJD010000017.1 GCA_012270005.1 Flavobacterium sp.
TACCTATATGCAGCCCTCCTTTTATCAGGGGGCAATCATGCCGATGATGGCACTGGTATTGACAATTCCGGTATTGATTACAAACAACAAATGCGTGATTTTGTAATGGGTATTAGTGCAAAGGCAAAAACAGCGCGCCCTGGGTTTGCAGTAATTCCGCAAAATGGAATAGAACTGGTAAGCACAACAGGGGATGAGGAGGGAAGTGCCGATGTAGCGTATCTTAACGCGATTGATGCCAACGGGCAGGAAGACCTGTTTTACGGCTATGATAACGACGACCAGCTTACCGAGGCTTCAGCAACAGCGTACCTGCGTTATATTTAAGATATGTATAAATATGCGGGTAAAACAATACTGGTTACTGATTATTGCAGTACACCTGCAAAAATACAGGATTCATACGCAAAAAGCCAAAGGGCAGGTTATGTGTCGTTTGCTGCAACCGAACGTGCGCTGAATGTAATACCTAACGGGATGCCAAATAATGTAAACAGTAATAATATAACGTCTCTTTCGCAGGCGAAAAACTTCCTGTACCTTATTAACCCTGAAAATTACACATCGAAAGAGCAATTTATTACTGCGGTTACGGCTACTAATTATGATGTACTGATAATGGATTTGTACAGGGAAAACGAATCTTTTACCGCCGCCGAGGTAGCGCGCCTGAAACAAAAAGCTAACGGGGGTACGCGTATGGTTATCTGCTATATGTCTATAGGTGAGGCTGAAAATTATAGGTACTATTGGCAAAGCAACTGGAAGACTGGTACCCCGTCCTGGTTAACTCAGGAAAACCCAGACTGGCCCGGTAATTACAAGGTAAAGTACTGGGATACCGACTGGCAGGGGATTATCTATCGTAACAATGATTCCTATTTAGATAAAATCTTAAATGCCGGATTTGATGGCGTGTATCTGGATATAATAGATGCCTTTGAGTATTTTGAACAATAAAAAATGGCTGCCCGAAAAGGCAGCCATTGTAATTATAAGGTGTTATCATTATAACCTGAAGATACCACCAAATGCTATAATACGTTGAGTAAAGGTAAAGTGCTGAGAAGCACGATCGGCACCTTGGTAGGTGGTGCGTATGTCGCTCATGTTTATGTAACCCTGTTTAAGTTCTACCTGACAGAAGAAATACTTAAAAAAGGTTACGTTTAGCCCTGCCTTAGCACCCACGCCATATCCTGAAATGTGGTAGTCGTCGTGCCTTTGTTTGCCTAAAACTTTAGCATTGGTTTTAGGGTAGAGCATACCGGCGTCTACACCTTCGGTAAGGTTAATCTGTATGATGTCAGTATTAGTAATGCCTATGTATTTAGAAAGGTCGTCTACACGTGCAAAGCCTACATTTACATAATTAAGCCCGTCTGTATGCTCAAACGTAAGGAAATCTTCAGTCATTTTTACCGGCACGTTATTGTATGTACCGTTAAATGCAGAACCCGGATCTGATGCAGGTAAATCTATATAACCGTTTGTATTGGCATACTGATCCTGCGTCATTACGTACTTCATGTGGTCTATGCCAATGCTTACATTGTAGTGGTCGTTAATATAATAACCAATACGCGAATTAGTTTGCGGAATGGTCATTTTTGCAGGCTGAATGTAACGGTGGTTCCAGCCCAGTGGCTTATCGTGCGCTGCTACATCATACAGGGTAAAGTTGTACCCGTTTCCGGTAAAGTTAATGTCTGAGCGTGAGTAACTTTCGCGGTTACCTCCCCAGTAAAAATAAAATTTGCCTTTGTTGTGGGCAGTGTATTTTTCAGGACTTGCTGGCGCTTGCTGCGCAAAGGTGTACTGTGAAAAAATACAAAAAGCTAGTACAACCTTTAATAAAGGTTGTTTCATTATGTGATGTGTGTAAAAAAATGTGTTTGCAATATTGGTTAAGCCTCTTTAAAAAGCATTTATGGTAGCCCTTATAGCGCTAAGTTTTTCCATAAGCCCTTCAAAATAATCAAGGTGAAGCATATTGGCGCCCGCGCTTTTCGCGGTAGCCGGGGCAAAATGGGTTTCTATAACAATACCGTCTACACCGGTAGCAATACCGGCGCGGGCTATGGTTTCTATCATATCCGGCCTTCCTCCTGTAACACCCGCTACCTGGTTAGGTTGCTGTAATGAGTGGGTTACATCGAGCACGGTGGTTGCAAATTGTTTCATGGTAGGTATGCCACGGAAATCTACAATCATGTCCTGGTAGCCAAACATAGTACCACGGTCTGTAACCATAACCTTTTCGTTATTGCTGTCCAGCACCTTTTGTACCGCGTGTTTCATACTTTCCGGACTCATAAACTGGCCCTTTTTCAGGTTTACCGTGCGGCCGGTTTCGGCAGCGGCTACCACAAGGTCAGTTTGCCTTACCAGGAATGCAGGTATTTGCAGTACATCTACATACTGTGCTGCCATTGCAGCATCTTCGTTAGTGTGGATGTCTGTAACGGTAGGTATGTCAAAAGTTTCAGATACTTTTCTAAGTATTTTCAGCGCTTTTTCATCGCCTATGCCGGTAAAGCTGTCTACACGGCTGCGGTTTGCTTTTTTAAACGAGCCTTTAAATACATAAGGTATTTTAAGCCTGTCGGTTACAGTAACAATGTGTTCTGCTATGCCCACTGCCATTTCTTCGCCTTCTATGGCACAAGGGCCCGAAAGCAGGAAGAAGTTTCCGCTATCGGTATTTTTTATCTTTGGGATGTTATTTAAGTCCATTTTTTTATTTTAAAATGCGGTGCAAAGATACAAAGAAAAAGCCTTCCATAATCGGAAGGCTTACCTGTATTATAGTGCCTTTAAGGCAAATTATTTATTTTTTAATCCAAACCCTTTAGGTGCCATAACCTTTCCTTTTTCGTAAAGGTTTATGTAAAGTATTTTTGGTTCGGCAAGGCCTTCCCAGGTTACTTCATAAATATCCAGGAGTCCTGCACCCATATCGTATCTTTTGGTAGGGAAAGGGCAGCACGCATCTACCTTTGTGTATGAAACCTTTTGGCCGTCGGGCCCGGTAATACCCCCAAAAAAGCGTTTTACATTAATTTCTGCACTCTGAAAAGGTAAAAAGCCCAGGTTTATAGGGTAGTTTTGATCATAACCATAATTTTTGTCGTCGCTTATTTCTGTAATAATAAACGTTTTATCCTTGGCGAGTGCCGGCATTATAGCTTTGTCGTCTATATTTTGTATGGAATTCTTTGTACTGGTGCACGCTACCATAGCGGTAAGGGTTGTAAGCAGTAAAAGTTTTTTCATATGAACAGGTAATTTCATCAAAAGTATAATTTTTTTCAGAAACCATCAATAAAAACTGCCGGTAGAATATTTACTAAATAAATCCTACTTTTGCCAATACAATTAAAATCAGCTTATGTACAGCTTTTTTGGTACCTGGCCCTGGTGTATTTCGGGCTTTAGTATAGGGGTGGTTATGCTCCTGTTGGTTTACTTCGGTAAAACCTTTGGTATGAGTAGTAACCTGCGTACCATGTGCACTATGCTTGGTGCAGGTAAAACAGCCGACTTCTTTAAATTTGACTGGCGTGCGCAACGCTGGAACCTCGCTGTAGTGGTGGGAGCCATGTTGGGTGGGTTTATAGCCACTCATTATATGAGCGATGGTAGCGGCGTGCAGCTGAACCCGAAAACAATAACCGAGCTACAACAACTTCACATAGATGAACCTAATGGTAAACTACTGCCCGACACCCTTGCCGGTACTGACGCGTTTACCAACCCGAAGATAATTGCCATACTGCTTTTGGGTGGTGTACTAGTAGGTTTCGGTACGCGCTATGGTGGCGGATGCACTTCCGGGCATGCCATTACAGGCTTAAGTAACCTACAGTTGCCTAGCCTTATTGCCGTAATCGGTTTTTTTATAGGAGGACTTTTAATGTCGTGGTTTTTGTTGCCTTTAATATTCGGATAGAGAAATGAAGTTACTTAGATTTTTACTGGTAGGTGTGTTTTTTGGTATAGTACTTACCAAATCAGAGGCGGTATCATGGTACCGTATATACGAAATGTTTCATTTCCAGTCGTTCCACATGTTTGGTATTATTGGCGTTGCCGTGTGTACCGGCCTGCTGGGAATGCAGATATTTACCCGTTTTAAAATAAAGGATGCTAATGGGCAACCCATAGAAATCCAGGAGAAAACAAAAGGATTTACCAACTATTTTATAGGCGGACTTATTTTTGGGCTTGGATGGGGGCTTGTAGGTACCTGCCCTGGGCCAATTTTTATACTTATAGGATCTGGTTTTATGGGTGTGGGCATTGTGCTTATTGGTGCGCTTTTAGGCACATGGCTTTACGGTTTGCTTAAAAGTAAATTGCCGCATTAAACATTCATAAGCCAGCGGTATGCCTCGGCAAATTCTTTACGCCACAGTTTTTCGTTGTGCTGTCCGTTGTGCACAACTTTTTTTTGTATCTGAGAAGCGTGCTTAACTCTTTTTCGCAGCACATCTTCCATACGTTTCATATCCGGAAGCATAGCATTGCTTTCGCGATCTCCCGCCATAAAATATAATCGGGATGTTATAGTTTCTGTCTGCTCGGCAAAGGCGTAAATTTCTTCACTGAACCAAAATGAAGGCGAAAAAACACCGGCGTTTCCAAATATCTCTGGATATTTTAACGCGGCATAAAATGATATAAGCCCTCCTACAGAACTGCCAAATATGGTGGTGTTTTCCGGCTTGGGCAGCGTACGGAAATTTTCATCGGTATAGGGTTTCAGGGTGTTGATTATAAAATCAAGATAATCATCGGCGTGGCCGCCACCGTGGGTGTCATTGGCATATGGTGTCATTTCGTCTATGCGATGCACACCGTGTTCTATGCCTATGATAATGGCTTCGCTATGCAGGTCGTTCAGTTTTTCTTCCACATGCCATTCCCGTTTTGGGTTTTCTACCTGGTCAAAAACATTTTGCCCGTCGTGCATATAAATCACAGGGAATCGTTGTGTACTTTCGGCATAGCCTGCGGGCAGGTACGCCCAAATGTGCTTATGTGTATTAAACTGTGGTACGGGTATGGTAAATTCCTGTATACTTCCTTTCGTGCTAACGGCTGTGTCCATTGAAAACTTTTATGGTAAAGCTACACTTTTAAAGCTTAAACTAAGCCTAACACTTTTAGTTGAATGTCTAAATGTCTGTTAAGGAATCAGGTACATAAAAATACCTGTAAAATGCAATGCCGTGCCACCCATTACAAAAACGTGCCATATAGCGTGGTTGTACGGTATTTTTTCTTTCGCATAGAAGTAAATCCCTATGGTGTAGCAAAGTCCGCCGCCTAATATAAACAGGAGCATGCCGGTAGAGAGGTTAGCTATCATGGGCTTTATGGCTACAATAATTAGCCAGCCCATTAACGCATACAGTGTTAGGGAGAGTTTTTGGTTGTAACGCAGTGGCGAAAATTTAAAAATAAAACCCGCTATGGCAAACGCCCATATCAGCCCGAATATCCACCAGCCCCAGGCTCCTTTTAGCCCTAGTAAAGCTACAGGCGTGTAGGTGCCGGCAATGAGTACGTAAATGCACAAGTGGTCTATTTGCTTTAAAATGCGTTTCCATTTAAGGGTAGATACCGCGTGGTATATGGTTGATGAAGTGTATAACAATATCATGCTGAGCCCAAACACGATTGACGCTGCTATGTGCATGGGTGTACCTTTTAAAATACTGATTACAAGCATGGAAACCAGTGCCGCCACAGATAATACAGCTCCGGCACCGTGAGTAACGGTGTTCCATAGTTCTTCGCTTTTACGGTTCTTTTTTGCCATGATGCGTATGTTTTTACAAAGGTACGTAACAAACTTTCGCTTCGGTTTTTGCCACGCTTAAATCTGCGCTTTTACATTACATTTTTCTGCGGTTTTGTGCCTGGTATTCATTTTTTTGCCCATACCATAATTACTTCATACATTAGTGCACACACAATTTTTTAACTGTAACCAAAACTCAATTTGAAATGAAATTATTTAAAAACCTGTTGCTGGCAGCAGGCCTTACGCTTGCCATACCTCAGGCAGAAGCGAAGGTAACCCTGCCGTCTTTTTTTACAGACAATATGGTACTGCAGCAAAAAACGCAAGTGCCCTTTTTTGGAAAAAGTACAGCTAAGGAAGTAAAAGTAACCACCTCGTGGGATAAAAAAACGTATACCGTAAAAGTGGTAAACGGTAAATGGGAGGCGGTTTTACAAACACCTGCATACGGCGGGCCGTATACCATAACCCTTGCCGATGGCGATACCTTAAAGCTTAAAAATATTCTTATAGGCGAAGTATGGCTGTGCTCCGGTCAAAGTAACATGGAAATGCCCATAGAGGGATGGGGTAAGGTAAATAACTACCAGCAGGAAATAAAAGATGCTAAATATCCTGAGATACGTTTGCTGCAGGCAGAGCACGTTAACGCAGAAAAGCCGCAGGAAAACCTGGTAGTACAGCACGGTGGCTGGCAGGTTTGCAGCCCGGAAACGGTGGCCGACTTTAGTAGCACGGCATACTTTTTTGCCCGTAAAGTATGGCAGGAAAAACATATACCCATAGGTCTTATACACAGCAGCTGGGGGGGTACGCCTGCCGAGGCATGGACAAGTGGAAAGGAGTTGCGTACACTGGGCGATTTTAATAATGCTATAGATGCGCTTAACGAACCAGAAGCCCGCGCTGCGCAGGAAGAAAAGTATAAAAGCGATATGGCAGTTTGGAACAATAAACTGGCTGAAAAAGACGGCAGCTTTAGTAACGGTAAGGCAATGTGGGCCGAGGTAGATTATAATGATGCTGCCTGGGGTAATATGCCTGTGCCTTCGTTTTATGAAAATAATGTACTGCCTGATTTTGATGGACTGGTGTGGTACCGCAAAAGTTTTGATTTGCCGGAAGGAGCTACACAGGATGGCGTTATAGAGTTTTATGTTGATGATGATGAAATCACGTTTTTTAACGGTGTGAAAATCGGTGAAACGCGTGGATACAATACGGTACGTAAATACACTATACCGGCATCGTTGTTCAGGAAAGGGAAAAATGTACTTACCGTACGCAGTTTTGACGGGGCTGCCGGAGGTGGTATTTACGCACCGGATAATATTGCCATAAAAATAGGCAGTAAAACCATTCCGCTAAATGGTATGTGGAAGTATCAGATAGGGGTAAACAGCAAGAACCTTCCGCCTATGCCGGTGTTACCACAAAACCAAAACAGGCCTACCGTATTATATAATGCCATGATATATCCGCTGCTTAAATACAGGCTTGCCGGTGTAATTTGGTACCAGGGAGAAACAAATGCCGAACGTGCACAGCAATATAAAAAACTGTTCCCGCTAATTATAAGCAACTGGCGTAAGGATTTTAATATTCCTAACCTGCCGTTCTATTTTGTGCAGCTGGCCAACTGGAAGCAGATAAAGCCGCAACCGGCCGAATCAGACTGGGCGGAACTAAGGGAGGCACAGTTTAAAACGCTTTCTGTACCTAATACCAGCATGGCGGTAATTACAGACATTGGCGCTGCCGATGATATTCACCCTAAAAATAAACAGGATGTAGGTAACAGGCTGGCACTAATAGCCCTCAATAACCTGTATGGTGTAAAGCAAAAATATACCGGGCCGCTGTACAAAAACTTTACGGTTAACGGCAATGCTATAGAGCTTACGTTTCTACACAATCAGGGTATTAAAGCCAAGCAAGGCGAACTAAAAGGCTTTGCCATAGCCGGAGCCGATAAGGTATTCCACTGGGCTACGGCAAAAGTGGTAAACGGTAAAGTAATAGTGTCTTCGCCAAATGTTACTAAGCCGGAAGCGGTACGTTACAACTGGGCCGATAACCCACAGGGTAACCTTACGAATGATTCGGATTTGCCGGCTTCTTCATTCCGCACAGATACATGGCCGGGCCTAACCGATGGCAAAAAATAAATGGATATGACTAAGATAGCATACCGATTATATACTGCGCTGTTGTTGCTGGGGGTATTGCCCGCGGCTACAGCGCAGCAGTTTATTACAATAGCTACCAGGTCAAATGCTTTGGTATATGAAGTAAACGCGCAAAAGGAGCTTAATACGGTATATTTTGGCGAAAAGCTTTTAAATGATACGGATTATGCTAACATAGCTAAAGAATACCATCAGGGTAACGAGTATACGGGTATTTATAATGCGGCATACACCCCGTCTGGCAGCAAAAACCTGTTCGAGCCTGCTATTGCCGTTACCCATGCCGATGGTAATACATCGCTGGATTTACATTATGTGTCGCATACAAGTACAGCCGTTACAGCAGGGGTGACCCAAACGGAAATAGTGCTTAAAGACCCGGTATACGCCTTTGAGGTGCATTTGTTTATAAAGTCGTTTTTTGATACCGATGTTATAGAACAATGGACTACCATATTGCATAATGAAAAAGGCAACGTGGTGCTGGGTAAGTTTGCTTCGGCAAACCTGTATATAAAAGGGAACAATGATTTTTGGCTTACCAATTACTACGGCGAATGGGCCCGCGAAATGCGTCCGGAAGAAGTGCGCCTTACACATGGCGTTAAAACCCTGGATTCTAAATTAGGAACCCGTGCTGATTTATTACAGGCGCCTGTGTTTATGGTTTCGTTACAAAAACCGGCTACCGAAGATGAAGGTAACGTGCTTATGGGCGGACTGGAATGGGCCGGTAACTTCCGAACCGATTTTGAGATTGACCCGTTTAATAACCTGAAAATTATATCAGGCATAAACAATGCGGCATCGGCATATCGGCTAAAAAAAGGCGAAGTGTTTACTACGCCTACATTTTGGTACACCCTTTCAGGAAAAGGGAAAGGTTTTGCCAGCAGGAACATACACCAGTGGGCGCGCAAGCACAAAGTGCTAAACGGAGAGGGCGACCGTATGACGCTGCTAAACAACTGGGAAGCTACGTTTTTTGATTTTGATGAAGCAAAACTTAAAGTGCTTATTGCAGATAGTAAAAAGCTGGGTGTAGACGTTTTTTTGCTGGATGACGGCTGGTTTGGTGACAGCCAC
>JAAXJD010000088.1 GCA_012270005.1 Flavobacterium sp.
GGCGATAATGCAGGCCTTGGCGACTGGCAGCCCAATAAAAAGAAATTGCCAAACGGCATTGCTACATTAGTTCAGGCAGCAAAGGACAACCATGTGAAATTTGGCATTTGGATAGAGCCGGAAATGGTAAACCCGGCGAGCGACCTGTATAAAAAACATCCGGACTGGGTGGTAAAGCAACCGGGGCGTCCTGAACATTATTTTAGGAACCAGTTGGTTTTAGACCTCGCTAATCCTAAGGTACAGGATTTTGTGTACGGGGTTGTAGATGATTTATTTACCGAAAATAGAGATTTGGCTTATATAAAATGGGATTGCAACGCGGTTATATTTAATGCGTACTCGTCTTATTTAAAGGACAACCAGCAAAACTTTTATGTAGATTATGTAAATGGGTTGTATAATGTGCTAAAGCGCATACGTGCCAAATATCCTACCACGCCTATAATGTTGTGTTCGGGTGGGGGAGGCCGCGTAGATTACGGTACACTGGAGTATTTTACTGAGTTTTGGCCCAGCGATAATACAGATCCGCTGGAGCGTATATTCCTGCAATGGGAATACTCGTATTTTTATCCGGCCAATACGCTTTCGGCACACGTAACAGATTGGGGTAAGCAACCTATAAAATACCGTGTAGATGTTGCTATGATGGGGCGCTTGGGTTTTGATATTGTGGTGAGCCAGCTTTCTGCAAACGATTTGGCATTTTGCCAAAAGGCTATTGATACTTACAAAAGCCTTAAGCCGCTTATACTACAAGGAGAGCAGTACCGCTTGCAAAGCCCGTGGGGTAACGATGCAGCTTCGGTAAGTTATGTAAACCAGGGTGCTACCGAAGCTGTAGTATTTGCCTATCAGGTAAGTAGCCGCTATGAATCAGGGACTAAAACACCTATAAAACTTAAAGGGCTTGATGCAGCTGCACGCTATAAAGTAGAAGAAATAAATATTTATCCGGGTAAAAGGCCCGTGGTTGAGACGGCTGTTTTCTCAGGAGATTTTTTAATGAAAGTAGGTATAAACCCTAATGTAAATACTACAAATACCAGCGTGGTGCTTAAGCTGACTAAAGTATAGTTACGCGTTTAAAATAGTATCCGTTCGCAATCTGAAAAAATATTGCGAACGGATTTTTTATTTCGTTTTCCAAAGCGTATAGTTAAGAGAAAAATCCTTATCGGTTAACGCTGATATAACCCCGGAAAAAATATCACTGTCTGTATAACTGGCAAACACTGCTGAGTTACCTGCAATAGGCGAAGAAGGAACAAAGCGTCCATCGCCAAGCGAGTAATAGTTGCCATCTGGTGCTACGTAAATGCTGAATTTATTTAACTTATCTCTGTCGAAAGTGTACTGATGCGTGCCAAATACCGATTTGTAGTTTTTACTATAGTAGGTAAAATCACGTAGGTTTGGTTTTAAATTGTTTTGTACTTTATAGGTAGAACTATATTGCTGTGCGCTGAGTGAGGCGGCACAGAAGACAAGAAATATGATGGCTAACTTTTTCATAAACTAATGGCTTTGGTTTTTATAAAGTTAGTAAAAAATAAAGGCATCCCGTAACAGGATGCCTTTTTTAACAATAATGTATAAAGGAAAAGTTGTTTCTTATGGAAATATACCCCTTTGTTTGTAAGCCATTTCTATTCTGGTAAGTGCTACTATGTAAGCTGCAGTCCTCCAGTCAGTTTTGTACTTATCAGCGTTGTCTACAACTTTACCGAAAGCTTCTTCCAGTTTCCTGCGCAGTTTAGTAATAACATCATCCATAGTCCATATTTCTCCGTTGCGGTTTTGCAACCACTCATAGTAGCTGCCTATTACACCGCCAGAGTTACATAAAATGTCCGGGATAATCTCTACACCGTTAGCTAAAAGGATAGCTTCGCCTTCAGTATCTGTAGGACCGTTAGCACCTTCAGCAATAAGGCGTGCTTTTACGCTGCCTGCATTTTCTTCGGTAAGCTGGTTACCCAGTGCTGCAGGAATAATGATATCACAGTCAATACCAAAAAACTTGTCGCCGTCATAGTCAGCAGCAAATCCTTTAATGGTAGCATTTTTGCTTTGGTATTCCAGTAGCGCTTCAGGATCTATACCTTCTGCATTGTAAATAGTGCCGGTAGCATCTTGTACACCTACAAGTATAGCACCGTTTTTATTCATAAAATGTGCAGACCAGTACCCTACGTTACCAAATCCCTGGACAATATATTTTTTACCTTCAAGCGATACGCCTCTTAGTTTAGCCCAGGCTTCTATAGTAACTACAACGCCAAAACCGGTAGCGCGGTCACGGCCTTCAAGTCCGCCAGACCCTACAGGCTTACCTGTAACTACGTGTTGGTTTTTAGAACGCTCAGCAGGGCTTTTAGTACTCATGTACGTATCTGCTATCCATGCCATCATTTGGGCGTTAGTATTAACATCTGGTGCAGGAATATCGTGTTCAGGGCCTATGTTGTCGCCCAGGGCAAATGTAAACCTGCGTGTTATGCGCTCAAGTTCTGCCTGGCTGTATTTTTTAGGATCAAGCTGAATACCGCCTTTACCACCGCCATACGGAAGTCCGGCAAGCGATGTTTTCCATGTCATCCATGTAGCAAGGGCACGTGCAGCATCAAGGTCTACGGTTTCGTGGTAACGAAGACCACCTTTGTAAGGACCAAGTGCGTTATTGTGCTGTACCCTGTAGCCTGTAAACACCTCTACATCGCCATTGTCCATTTTCACCGGGAAATGCACAACTATTTCATTATTAGTAATAGAAAGGATTTTTTTTACGCTAGAATCAAGGTTCATAACCTCTGCAGCTTTGTCAAACTGATTCTTAACGTTTTCGTACATGCCCATTCTTTTGGGCTTTGCGGTTGTTGCCATACCTTATGTTGTGACTTAATGTATATAGGTTTATACTCTAAAAAAACAAAGTTATTTTATAACAAATGTAGTAGTAATTATGAAAACAACAAATATTATTCCTTTAAATTATGATATTTTTAATCAAATATATTTTTAACAACAATTTAATAAGGATATAATAATTTCGGTTTTGCTAAAAGGTGTCAGTTACAAGGGAGGGTCTATATTGTTGTTAACCTTGCTTTAACAAGTGTATCCCCCTTTTGGTGGGGTGTGCCAATGATAATTTTGGTATATTTGCAAAAATACCCCAAATAAAACACATCATTCCATTATTAACAAAATTTTGTTTGTTAAAGCTTACTTAAATGAAAATAGAACAACTATATACCGGATGTATTGCACAAGCTGCTTATTATCTGGAAAGTAATGGCGAGGCTGCGATTTTTGACCCACTTCGCGAGGTGCAGCCTTACATACAAAAAGCGGCAAAAGACAATGCTGTAATCAAATATATTTTTGAAACGCATTTTCATGCCGACTTTGTTTCAGGCCATCAGGACCTGGCAAAAAAAACAGGTGCTGAAATAGTATATGGCCCTACGGCGCAGCCCGAATTTGCCGCGCTTATAGCGGCAGACGGGCAGGAATTTACAGTAGGTGACTATACCATTAAAGCCATACACACGCCGGGACATACCCTGGAAAGTACATGTTATCTTTTGTTTGATGAAAATAAAAAGCCGCACGCCATAATTACGGGCGATACACTTTTTATAGGCGATGTGGGGAGACCTGATTTAGCGCAGGCACTTACGTCAGAACTCACGCGGGAGGTATTGGCATCGCACTTGTACGACTCGCTTCGTAATAAAATTATGGTCTTGCCAGATGACCTTATTGTTTACCCGAGCCATGGTGCGGGTAGTGCATGTGGTAAAAACATGAGTAAGGAAACTACCGATACCTTAGGTAATCAAAAAGCGACCAATTACGCCCTTAGGGCAGATATGACCAAAGAGGAGTTTATATCAGAACTGCTTAACGGGCTGGGCCGACCGCCGGCTTATTTTCCGCAAAATGTTTTAATGAACATTAAAGGCTACAGCAGCCTTGATGAGGTGTTAAAGCGCGGGATACAGCCGCTAACTCCTGAGGCGTTTAAAGAAGTGGTTGCAGAAACCGGTGCGGTAATGCTGGATGTAAGGCATGAAGATGATTTTATTAAAGAGCACATACCGGGCAGTATTTTCATAGGCCTACATGGTGGTTTTGCTCCGTGGGTAGGTGCCCTGCTTATGAACGTAGAGCGGCCTATTGTACTAATAACGCCTGAAGGTAAGGAGGAAGAAGCTGTAACCCGTTTGGCACGTGTAGGCTTTGATAATACACTTGGTTACCTAAAAGGTGGTATTGCCGTGTGGAAAGCTGCAGGTTTAGAAACCGATAGTATACGTTCGGTAAGCCCGGAGGAGTTTGAACGTGCCACAGAGAAGGAGTGCGTGGTAGTAGATTCTCGTAAGCCGGGCGAATTTGAAGGTGGACACGTGATTGGCGCCGTAAATATTCCGCTTGATTTTGTAAACGAACAGTTTGAGTCGGTTCCACAAACAGGAGATTTTTACCTGCATTGTGCCGGAGGCTACCGTTCTGTTATTATGGCTTCTATATTAAAAGCACGCGGTTACCATAATATGATTAACGTAGAGAAAGGTTTTGGCGGTATAAAAAATACTGCGGTAAAAACCACTTTAAATACGCCTGTTGCGTAAACAGGGCAATTTATATATTTGTAACGCTAAAAACGTATTTAGAAAAATGAAAAAAATCGCAATAATGTTATCGCTTGCTGCAGTAACCGCAGCATGCAGCAAACTAAAGGATAACGAATATAAAATTAACGGAACCGTAGACCCAGCCTGGGAAGGCCGTGTAATAACTCTTGAAAAACAAGGAATGTTTGGCTCTAGAGTGGTAGATACTGCTAAAGTAAAAAATGCAGCCTTTACATTTCAGGACACGGTTTCAGAGCCTGCTATCTACTATATAAAAATACAGGAGCATCCGCACGAGCCTGTTACGGTAGTAGTAGAGCCGGGAGAAATAGACGTATTGGTACGAAAAGATACCATTGTAAAAACTGTTGCAGAGGGTACCTATAATAATGACAAGTACGCTGAGTTTTCTGAGATATTTGGCAAAGGCTTAAAAGCCGTTCAGCGTTTTGAACTTAACAACCAGCAAAAGCTGGATGCCGCTATACGAAGTAAAGACATACAGACAGAAAATAGGCTGCGTGAAGACCACAGAAAATTGCGCGAAAATTGGGAAAGCAAAATAGATGCGTTTATAAAGGAGAACCCGAAAGCGTATGTAAACCTGTTGGCACTTTCGCAGTTAAACCAGCTGAAGATGAAGGAGCCGGCAGAACTTAAAAAGTTGTTTGATGGTCTGGATCCTAAATCAAAAGCGAGTTCTGATGGTAAACAACTGGAGCGCTTTTTTGTAACTATTCAAAATGAACAGAAGGCCGTGCCTCAGGTAGCGCCACAGGCTGGTGTAAAAGTAGGCGATAAGGCACCTTCTTTTGCGGCTAAAAATCCGGAGGGTAAAGAGGTTTCGCTACAGCAAAGCTTAGGCAGTAAGGTAACTATAATTGACTTCTGGGCATCGTGGTGCGGGCCTTGCAGAAAAGAAAATCCTAACATGGTGGCGCTTTATAAAAAGTATCATGATAAAGGGCTTAATATAATAGGTGTATCATTAGACAAAACGGCCGAAAGCTGGAAACAGGCCATACAAAAAGACGGCTTGTTATGGCCACAGGTTTCAAATCTTATGTATTGGGACGAACCGATAGCTAAACTATACGGGGTAGAGCAAATACCGGCACCTTTTGTACTGGATGCACAAGGGAAAGTAGTAGCCCGTGATATTTATGGCGAAGAGCTTGAAAAAACGGTAGAAAAACTTTTAAAGTAATACCTTTAAATACGCTATAAAACCTCCTTTTCGGGAGGTTTTTGTTTTATGGAATATACGGTGCCAAAAAAGTTGCTTTGGTAGATGTTTATACATCAGGAGTTTAAAAAATACTTGCTAAATATCCATAAAAATTGTTTGCGTACTAAAAAAACAGCATTATATTTGCAACCGCAATACGGTACTAACCGCGTTGTAAGAGCCGGAGGGGAGATACTCAAGCGGCCAACGAGGACGGACTGTAAATCCGTTGGGAAACCTTCGCAGGTTCGAATCCTGCTCTCCCCACCAATAAAACCCGATCAGGAATGGTCGGGTTTTTTGTTTATAATACCTTACTCATATCTTATGGTAGTAACACGCCAGGGGAGTACCCTTGCTTGTTATATGCAAAAATGCCGGGGGTGAATAACCTCCGGCATTTTTTAACCTAAAATAGTAATAGAAAAGTACGTGGGAGTTGTTATCCGCCCATGTATTCGTCGCCTCCGCCGTTATCCGGCTTAATTTCTTTCTGCTTGTCGTTTTTATTGCGGTTAAACCTGTACGTAAATGACAGTGTTACCTGTCTTACACGCCACTGCATAGAACTGTATGATTGTACCTGGTTAGGTATATAGGTTTCGTTCCTCATTTTACGCGAGTTAAATATATCCTGCACGTTTAACGATACGGTACCTTTATCTTTAAGTACATCTTTGCTTAAGGCTGTATTAAGGCCCGCCTGAGCAAGGCGTTTACCCTGCGCGTTTTTCTGCGGAGCCTCATAGCTTCCGTTTAGCTGCCAGTCTATTTTGCCCGGAAGGGTGATTTTAGAGTTCAGTCGGCTCGTCCAGGTGTAGGCTGTAAAATTAAAGTTTTGGTAGGTAGTTACCGCGTCGCCCGTAGCGCCGTCGTTGTACGTAAAGGTATAGTCGCCCTTAGTTTGGTTACGGAACAGGTTAAGGTTTCCGTTTAGCCTCCACCACTTGTACGGAGTATAGTTAAGGTTAAATTCAAAACCGGCCCTGTATTCTTTAGACAGGTTAATAGGGGTAGTAAGTATTACCGGAGTGTTTATGGTTTGCCCGTTTACTACTTCGGTAACGTAATCACCACTAAACTGCCTTACAAACTGAAAACTGTCATCTGTAATGTTTACATATACCGATGAGTTTAAGGTAAGGGTATTCCATTTTTTTAAGTAGCCCAGGTCTATCGCATGGGTTTTACTTGGGTTGATATCCGGGTTACCCCTAAAGATGTTAATGTTACTCTGTAGCCCGCTAAACGGATTTAAAAACCTGCCTCTTGGGCGGTTTATACGGCGGCTGTAGCTAAGTGTAACGTTACTGCTTTTAGAAAACTCATAGCCCAGTACTGCGCTCGGGAAAAAGTTGTTGTAACGTTTATTGTGGTAGTCCGCTATATTTAAAAGGTTAACATCTATATTAGAGTCTTCCCAGCGAAGACCAAAAAGGTAAGAAAAGTTTCCTTTTTTAGAACCATACTGTGTATACAGTGCATTAATCTTTTCTTTGTACTGAAGGAAGTTAGTGTAGTTAGCGTTGTTTTGCCATACGCCACTATCGTCAAGTGTTTCGGCACGTGCATCAGTTTCCAGGGTAGAGAAGCTACCGCGGTAACCGGCTTCAAAACGGCTGTTATCGCCTATGGGCAATACATAGTCTGCCTGTATAACCGCGCGGTCTTCATTCTGGTCGTTAATAGTCCTTTCGTTACTGTTAGGTGTGCTGCTGCTACCTGCTGTAATAGAGTTAGATATTGCTGTGTGCTGGTCTTCCATGTTTTTAGAAACCGAAGCGTCTATCTTAAGTTCATGGCCTTTGTCGTTAAATTTCTTAACCAGGTTCGTAGCGTAGTTTACGTTGCTTTCGCTGTCGTCTTCGTAACTATAACGCAGCGATGCATTGTTAAAGCTTCCGTCTGCAAAGTAGTTGTCGTAGTTAGTCCACGTAGGGGTGTCGCCTGTGTTTCTTCTAAAGCTAAGGCTGTTTGTCCACGTAAGAGTTTTGTCCAGGAACCACTCCATGCCCACGCTGGCGTTGTACCCTTTACGAACCCTGTCGTTACGGCGCCTTTCGTTGGTGAAACTCGTAGTTTCATTAGTTTCCTCATCAAGGTAACGGCTGTTTGTAAACGACCTCCCAGGGCTGTTACGGTAGTTGTAGCCCAGGTTACTAAACAGGTTGTAATTAGTACTCCTGTAGTTAAGGCTGCTGCTTATGCCGTGGTTGGCCGGGTCTCCGGTATTTGCGGTTACAGTGCCGTTAAAGCCTCCGGCCTTACCTTTTTTAAGGATAATGTTTACAATACCGCCACCACCTTCGGCATCGTAGCGTGCAGATGGGTTTGTAATAACCTCTACCTTATCTACAGAATCTGCAGGTAGCAGACGCAGCGTTTCGGCTACGTTACTGCCGGCAAGGTTGCTTGGGCGGCCATCTATAAGTATGGTTACACTTTGGTTACCTCGTAAAGCCACGTTACCCTCTGCATCTACAGATAGTGAAGGAACGTTATCCAGCACATCGCTTACAGTGCCGCCTTTAACCATCATGTCGCTGCCCACGCTGTATACGCGTTTGTCCAGTTTTATTTCTACAGTGCTGCGTTCAGCAGTAATTTCCACACCTTTTAGTACCGTAGCTTCGGCAGCCATTGGCGTTGTGCCAAGGTCAGTATTTTCGGTAAGCTGTTTTCCGGTAATTATAACCGGTTTAAACGATATAAAGTCGAATTTAATGTTATACGTACCCGGTTTAACGTCCAGGCTATATTGCCCCTGGGCATCGGTAAGCCCACCGCTTACAGTAACGTTATCTGCGGTTTGAATAATTACATTGGCAAATTCCAGCGGTTGTTTTGATTCCTGCTCAATTACTTTACCGGTAACTTTTATGGTAGCACCTCCCGAACGTTCTCCCGGGTTTTGGGCTACAGCCATTAAAGCAATCAGCAACATGTTTAATAAAAAGTATGTTTTTAGATGTTGAATTGAAAGTGATATATAGTAAAGTTTACACGTGCAAATTTGACACAAAAAACAGTTTACGGTTTAATGTGTAAATCACAAAGGTTTGTTAAAATGAAGCATTAAATAAATTCAAGGGCTTTTTCGGCAGGGCGTGCTATTACGGCTTTATTGCCATTTACCACTATAGGGC
>JAAXJD010000184.1 GCA_012270005.1 Flavobacterium sp.
CGTCACGCTCCCACCCTGGGCCGCCCACCCCATAGCCATGCCGCCAACAGTTCCAGTTCACGATAGTATTCGGTTTTCGCCAGGCGGGCGCGTTTTATATTATCGCCATCGGCTTTGTTAATTACAATAAGGTCGGCCATTTCCATGATGCCGCGTTTTATGCCTTGCAGTTCATCGCCGGCACCGGCTATTTGCAGCAACAAAAAGAAATCCGTCATTCTGTGTACCGCGGTTTCGCTTTGGCCAACGCCTACGGTTTCTATGATTATGGTATCAAAGCCGCAAGCTTCACAGAGGATTATGGTTTCCCTGGTTTTGCGTGCCACACCGCCCAGGGTATCGCCAGAGGCCGAGGGGCGTATGTAAGCGTTTTCGTCTTTAACCAGCTCTTCCATACGGGTTTTGTCGCCCAGTATGCTGCCGTGTGACAGCGAACTGCTGGGGTCTACAGCCAGTACCGCTACTTTTTTGCCAAGTGCCGTAAGGTATTTACCGAAGGACTCTATAAATGTACTCTTGCCCACGCCCGGAACACCCGTAATGCCTATACGAACCGACTTATTAGCGTAGGGCAGGCACCCGTTTATAACGCTGTTTGCTTTTTCAAGATGCTGTCGGTTAGTGCTTTCTACCAGGGTTATGGCACGGCTCAGCGCGGTTTTGTCTCCGTTTAAAATTCCGGTTACCAGTTCCTGTGCCGTAGGCTGCGTGCGGCGCTTTATGGCGTGTTCTATTGCCAAAGGGCTTACACTCTCGGGTTGGTTTACGCCGTGTATTTCGCTTAGCGCACTATTATGAGGGAGTTGGGTATTGTCCACGCAGCTTCATTTGGTTGTGTAAAAGTACGGTTTTTAGCCGGAAATTTTTATGCACCGTATCCTTTTAACCGGCTTCAAAATTATTCACAATGCATTGTTAAAAAAATCTTATTAAGAAAATATTCTAAATTAAGATTTATTTCTTAAAATTGTTCCCTGATTCAATGTTGTTTTTATGAAGCACTATATAGAATTTTTAGAGCCCAACTTTGGTACGGTAGAAATAGCGCAGCCGCACGGGTTTAATATGTTCGATCTGGAAAATGCACGTACTACGTATTTGGAAGTGCGTAAATCAAGTTGGGATGCTTTCGGGAAGTTGATATCTGCGTACAAGCTGCGTGGATATGATGCTGTGGCAAATTACATTTATATGGATGGTGATGGTAAAACCAATGTGTTAAACATTTGTATGTCGCGCGTACAAACGGATGACTATACCTATTTTGGGATGTATGTAAACGATTACAGCCCGGCGGTATTTGTAAGGAAAATAGGGTAGTAAGTAACAAAAAAAGGAGCGGTATATAACCACTCCTTCCATATTTTATGAGTTCACAGCACTATAAACCGGTTAATATCCTGCGGTAAAACGCTGCCTGCGGAAACGCGGTGTTTCGGCCTCGTCGGCTATAACTACGGCAAGGTCTTCTACAGAGAGGGTGTTGCGGTGGTTATCGTCAAACACGGGGCTATCAAACCCAAGGCGATAGTTACCTGTACGCCCGTTTGTAATACCCGGGTGCATTTCTATAGCCGGGCTAAAAAATACCCAGTCAAGCTCTTTCTCCTCTTGCAGGGTTTTTAGGTATTTGCGTACGGCATTAGCCCCTGGTTTAAACTCCTCAGGAAATTTTGGCGTATCTATAAGCTGTATACCCGGAGCCACAAACAGGCTGCCGGCACCGCCTATAACAATAAAGCGGTTAACGCCTGCCTTTTTTACGGCTTTTTGTATGCTGTCTGCACCTTTAAGGTAATCTACATAAATATCAGGGTTTGTCCATCCCGGGTTATAAGCACTGATTACTACATCATGCCCTTTAAGTATTTCGGCTAAGTCATCGGTATCAAATATATCTGCCTTTACACCGGTAACCCCCTGCGGAAGCGTTTGCTTAGGATGGCGGCTTATGGCTGTAGCCCTGTGGCCGCGGTGCGAAAATTCGTTTACAAGAGCCGCCCCTACAAATCCGGTGGCGCCTATTATTGCTACTTTCATGTTATCTTGTGTTTTCAGTTTGTGTTCGGTTATACGGTTTGCGCGGCAAACTGCCTGCTGAAGTTTTCCAGCGTAAGGCCTTTTAGTTCACAGCAAATAAGGTTGTTTATGTTTTGGTATAAATTATCAAGGCTTTCATTTATACGGCAGCCCACGGGGCACTCAGGGTTGGGGTCGTTTTTGGCAAAGCCTAAAGAAACACATTCTACCGTGCTGTTATACACATCTTCAAGGGTAATTTCCCCTGCGGGGCGCGCCAGCCTGGTACCGCCAAATTTCCCCTCGCGGCAGGCTACTATACCGTGTTTTTTAAGATTACTGATTTCTTTCCGTACCAGTACCGGGTTAATATTGATACAACCCGCCAGGTAGTCTGAAGACAAATATTCGTCCGGGCGCCTGCTCATAAGCGTGAGTATGTGTATGGTTATGGCAAACTTTCCGGATATCATTCTGTAATATTATTTGTTACTAAATTAAAAAGAATTTTCGGAAGCTGCCAAGTTTTTCTTGCAAAACTGACGAAGATCACATCTGTACTTTAATATACTACTGTACCTTTACAGCATTAAAAACACCACCGTTTATGGATAGCATTATCCTTATACTTGTTTGCATGTTAGCGGGCATTTTTTTGCGCCGGCAAAATTTTATGCCTGCCAATGCGCACGTAGCACTAAACCAGTTTGTTATTTACCTGCTTATCCCGGCGCTGTCGCTGTACTACATCCCAAAAATAGAAATCAGCCAAAAACTACTGTACCCGGTAGGGGTAGGATGGTTTAGCGTGCTGTTCAGCTGGGCGTTCTTCGCGGTGCTGGGTAAAATTTTTGGGTGGTCTAAAAAGCTACAGGGCGCGCTTATCCTTACGGGAGGTTTTCTTAATTCATCGTTTATCGGCTTCCCGGTAATCGAAGCCTTGTACGGCAAAAAAGGACTGGAAACCGCCATACTGGTAGACCAGCCCGGCACTTTTGTAATGCTTTCTACGGTAGGGGTACTGGTAGCGGTGCTGTATTCCAGCGGTACGCCATCGGCATCGGCCATTGCCAAGCGGGTATTTACATTTCCGCCGTTTTTAGGCTTCCTGGCAGGTGCGGTTATGAACCTGCTTCATTATGATTTTGTAGATGTAGTGCAGCCCGTTCTGCAAAAACTCGGGGCGTGTATTACGCCCGTGGCCCTTGTAGCGGTGGGGCTTCAGCTAAAAATAGAAAAGCGCAGCAAGCACTGGGGTTTTTTGGCACTGGGACTATTTACCAAGCTCGTACTTATTCCACTCCTTTTTTTTATATTCTACAAAAAGGTGCTGGGCGCCCAGGGTGAGTACATAGACATCTCTATAATGGAAGCGGCTACCCCATCTATGATTACTGCTGCCATACTGGCATCGAGCCACGGATTAAAGCCGCGCCTCGCCGGAATGATGGTGGGTATAGGCATTCCGTTATCTTTTTTAACAATGGCTGCATGGTTTTATATACTAAAACATTGGTAAAAGTTTTGTAACTTACTGATGTAATGGGGCATTGTTTGAGATTATCATAATGAAATCGGTATCAGGGCCTACCCGTAGCCTTAAAAATAGCTACTATACACGGTTGTTTACCGCACTTTACTGAAAAGATCATAATTGTTTGGTTTACAGTGTTAATCTTTGTTTTGGTTGTTTAAATTTGTAAAAAAAATCTTAATTTATGCCACCATTAAACACACACAAACTGAAGAACTTATGTGGATTTTTAAAAGTACCATAGATAATCGGCTGAAATGTTTTGGGGTTTTCATGAACGTTATTGTGTTATGCGGCGTTTTGGTATCGCACGGCTGTTTGAATTACAAACTTTTAATGCAACCCGGCCCAATAAAATTTGCCGACCCTATAGGCTTGGGCGAAAACACTACGCTTGTTATTGCTGTTATAGCCGAACTACTGTGTTCTGCATTGCTTATCATAGGGTTTGCCACTAGGCTTGTTGTACTTCCACTAATTGCTACCATGGCCGTGGCGGTTTTTATAGTACACGGGCACGAAGGCTTAGAAGCGCAGGAGCTGGCCATACTGTACCTGCTTGTATACGTATTCCTCTTGGTTACCGGTAGCGGAAAGTATTCTGTAGACCGGTTGATTCCAAGAAAGAAAAGGTATTTTTTTGGGAGTTAGTATTTGCCGGTAAACGTTTTTGCTTTACGCAATAATACCTTACTTTTGGCTTGTAATTACATACTGCCATGAGTACTACCACAAGCAATCCTCTTATAGAACAACTACAAACCCTTATAGGCACTGCCTACGTTTTTACCGACGAAGAAACCCGTAAAAACTATGGGCACGACGAAACCGAAGATTATAATTTTCCGCCTACTGTGGTGGTAAAGCCGGCTACAGCCCAAGAGGTTTCGGCTATAATGAGGCTGGCTAATGAGCATAAAATCCCCGTGGTGCCTATAGGTGCCCGCACGGGGCTTAGTGGCGGTGCACTAAGCATTCACGGTGGTATAGGGCTTAGTATGGAGCGTTTTACATCACTTGAAATAGACGAAAAAAACCTGCAGGCCATAGCAGGTCCTGCGGTAATTACACAGGTGCTGCGCGAGGCCGCCATGGAAAAAGGGCTGTTTTATCCGCCTGATCCCAGCAGCCAGGGGAGCTGCTCTATAGGGGGTAACGTAGCCGAAAACAGCGGGGGCACCCGTGCCGTAAAATACGGCGTTACTAAAGACTATATCCTGAACCTGGAGGTGGTACTGCCGAATGGCGAAATCATTTGGACCGGGGCTAATACGCTTAAAAACTCTACCGGGTACAACCTTACCCAGCTTATGGTGGGCAGCGAAGGTACCCTGGGTGTTATTACAAAGATTGTATTAAAGCTTATCCCCAAACCTACCCATAATGTATTAATGCTGGTACCGTTTTTTAAGGCGGGGCAGGCATGCGAGGCCGTTGCAGAAATTTTCAGGGCGGGGATTGTACCCAGTGCGCTGGAGTTTATGGAGCGCGATGCCATAGACTGGGGGATGAGGTACCTGGACAATGTAAGTATAGATATAAAGGATGCCGTACAGGCGCACCTGCTGGTAGAGGTAGACGGTAATTACCCCGATGTGCTGTTTAGCGAGGCGGAAAAAATTATGGGCGTGGTAGAGCAGTTTGATATTGATGAAATATTGTTTGCCGATACCGAAGACCAGAAAAACGCGCTATGGAAATTACGCCGAACGGTAGGCGAGGCGGTAAAATCACATTCGGTTTATAAGGAAGAAGATACGGTGGTGCCGCGCTATGAACTTCCCGTACTGCTGGAGGGGATTAAGGCTATTGGCAAAAAATACGGCTTTCAGTCGGTATGTTACGGGCACGCGGGCGATGGCAACCTGCACGTAAACATTATTAAAGGCGATATGACCGACGAAAACTGGAAGGTGGAAGTACCGAAAGGCATTCGCGAAATATTTGAGCTTACGGTATCTTTAAAAGGTACGCTGAGCGGTGAGCACGGCATTGGCTACGTACAGAAAAATTTTATGGATATAGCTTTCCCCGAGGTACAACTCCAGCTTATGAAAGGTATTAAGCAACTTTTTGACCCTAATAACATTCTTAACCCAGGCAAAATTTTACCGGATAACCTGTAGGGTATTTTGCAGGGCATTTTGTAGCACGTTTCCTTAGCAATTAGGTTTGCAGGCGTTTTCGCGTTGTAATATCCTTGTGGCTACCTTTCCTATGGTAAGCCCCTGTACTATTATAGAAAATACCACCACAAAATAGGTAATGGCTATAAGCGAGTTTTTATAGGGGTTATCATGCATGGATAGTGCCAGCGCAATGGAAACCCCGCCACGAAGGCCACCCCAAACCAGTATTTTTATAGTGCCCTTTGTAAAGTTTTCCCTGAACTTAATGATTTTTGTGGGTAGCCATATCGAAATAAACCTGCCTATCAGTACCAGCGCCACGGTGATAAATCCCGGTATCCAGTAGTTGTTAAAGTTGTGTATCATAAGTAAATCAAGGCCTATGATAAGGAACAATATGGCGTTTAAAATTTCGTCGTTTAGTTCCCAGAATTTATCCAGGTAGTCTTTTGTAGTGGCGCTCATGGCAAAGCGTTTACGCAGGTTACCTATCATTATTCCGGCAAATACCATGGTTAGCGGCCCTGATATGTGTAGCTCGCGCGCTATTAAATATCCACCCATTACTACAGACAGCGTTATTAGCACCGATACCTTATAGTCGTCTACCTTGCGCATGGCGCGAGACGCCGTAATACCAAGGGTTAACCCCAGTACAAACGCGCCACCTGCCTCTTTAATCAATAACCATATAACGTGCATAGGAGTGAGGTCTGATGCATTACCTTCGGCAAGCTGCAATATTACCGCAAACACCACTACCGCAACACCATCGTTAAAAAGCGATTCGCCGGCTATTTTTGTTTCCAGTGATTTACGTACGTTGGCTTGTTTTAAAATACTGAGTACCGCTACCGGATCTGTAGGGGAAATAAGCGCCCCAAACAGCAGACAATATATGTAGGGTATTTCCAAACCTTTAATGGGGATAAAATATACCAGTGTACCTACTACAAAGGTAGAAATGACCACACTTATGGTAGAGAATACCACCACAGGGCCCCGCTGTTCGCGCAGGTCTTTAATATTAATGTGGATGGCGCCCGCAAAAAGCAGGAAATTCAGCATAGCACCCATAAGCAGCTCTGTAAAGTCGAACTTATTAATGAGTTCAGACAGGCCGTGCAATGTTTTTGGGAAAATACTCCCGGTAGCTACCAGCATTATAGATACCGCCATGGCTATAACCATAACACCTATGGTAGAGGGCAGTTTTAAAAACCGAACATTAAGGTAGGCAAAAAAACTGGCTAAAACAATAAGTATAGATAGGGTATAGTACAATTCCATAGGCGTGTATAAAGTTAAGGGCAAAAAACGTCGGTTTTTACAAAGATAACTTTTTTAAACGCTTTACCCGCTATTTTAACAGGAGCTAAATGCAAAAAAAGGCTTCCGTTTAACAGGAAGCCTCATTATTGTTTTGATGTATTTTATTGTATGTTCAGCGCTTTGCACACTTCTTCTCCCAGGACTTTTTTCATCATGGCAGGGCTTGTTCGGTTCAGGAATTTCCATTTACCGCCCGTTACACTATTTGATATTGCCAGTATGTCGCCACGCTTTTTTATGGTAAAGCTGTTAAAGTTGGGGCTAAAGGTAACGTCCTCGGTTTTCATGGAGGCTTTCAGGTTTTTAATCATTTCCTTAGCCTCAATACCTTTAAGCGGTTCGGTAAACGTCATTTTTATAAGCAGGTCATGATCTATCACCGTGTAATATCCGCCGTTTACGGTTTTTATGTCGTTAAACTTAAAGTTGGGCGGAGTGTCCAGTATATCCAGTACATAGCCGTTCCCTTTAAGGGTGCTTTTAAGCACCTCGAGCATTTTTTCTTTGGGTACCAGTTCAAAAATTTTAGGGTAGGTATCCGCCAGCAGCGCCTCGTATTTTCCGGCAGTGGTGTTCTTGTACATACGCAGGGCATCGGTTTGCAGGGCTTTCATGTCCTGTGCCTGTAGTGCCATGGCACAAAAGAAGAATAGGGCAGAGAGTAATTTTTTCATGGTGGTAAAAGTAGTTATAAAATGCTACGGGGCATTACGGTTTTTCTATATACTTAATTAAATAAGCAATGGCTTTTTCCTCAGCCGACTCAATTTCGCAATGCAAGCCTTTTGCTTTGTACTGTAAACGCTCCATACTTTTAAGGTAATCAATACGTTGTTTTGCTGCTTGCTCAAAATGACGCAGGGAGGTATGTATTCCTTCTATTTTTTCTTTAGAAATTTTAATGTTGCGCTCCTTAACACTGGTATCGCTGTACAGTTCGGGCAGTTCCATGTCGTTTACCTGCTTAATCAGTACCATGAGGTTATAAGGATTCTCGGCATTTTCTGCCAACAGGCGCAGGGTTTGTATAAGGCGGCGCACCACCGTAGGGTCTTCTTTGCCCCACTGAAAAATCTGGTCGAAACAAAAGTCAATCAGTTGCTCAAAGTTAAACTCATTGGCTATAATGTTTTTAGATTGCAGCTGACGCGCCTCCGCAGAAGGATAAGCCTTAAGTTGCAGGTTGCGGGCAATATCGCCCAGCTGGTCTATACAGTTAAGGCAGGTAGTAGGGTCGTTAACGGCAGGCGATATGGCTTTTATGGCTATGTCTACCAGTTTACGCACGCCAAAGTTAATATCCTGGGTATAGCTCCTAAAGGTATTTACGGTAAACACATCGTCTATGATTTCGCCCATTAGGCGTTCCAAGGTTATTTGCTGCTCCCGGGTAGGTGCCTCTGGCAATTGCAGGGTAATGAGTACCGATGCCCGCTGCATGATAAACTCGCCCACTATAGGCCGCTGGTACAGCACAAGGTCTTTGCTCCAGGGATAATGTTTTGCCAGCGCGGTTATATATTTTTCGAGCTTCAGATAGTTAATACGCTCCAGGTAGCCGCTTTTAAGCGGACTTTTAATAGAGAGGGTAAACCATTTTGGCTCTGGTTTTAGTGGGGTATACAGCATGGGCATGCCCGGCTGCCAGTCTTCGGGGTACAGCGCGTTAATTTCATCTACCGTGTCGCCCTTAACCTTGTCGGCTATGGCGGCCACGTTCATGTTTACGCTCAGGTAAGTAATCATGCGCGGATAGCTCCATACCAGGCAATACAGTGCCAGCACTATACCTGATGTTATGGTAATGGTACACGGCGGGCCTGTAAGTGCGCGTCCCGCCCTAGGGTTCACGCACAGACCATCCTGCCCGATAAGCTGCCC
>JAAXJD010000069.1 GCA_012270005.1 Flavobacterium sp.
GGCCTGCACTTTTAGATGCTGCACTGCTTACCGTAGCTTACCCTAATCACAAAGGCAACGAAGGCTGGAGTGATAATAGCAACGGCAGCAGTTGTGGATCATCTTGTGGAGGTGGCAGCTGCGGGGGTGGATGCGGGGGTTGCGGCGGCGATTAATTTATAAGTCTTATAATGTGACCGAAAACTACTACCTGTTTGTTATACTCGCTTTAGTATGCGAAATCATTGGCACGGTATCGGGCTTTGGCTCATCAATACTTTTTGTGCCGGTAGCCAGTATGTTTTTTGATTTTAAAACCGTACTGGGCATTACGGCAGTATTCCATGTGTTTAGTAATCTGTCTAAAATTGCCTTATTCAGAAAAGGGATTGATAAAAACATAGCCCTTAAACTGGGCATACCTGCAGTGATTTTTGTAATAATAGGCGCATGGCTCACTACGTTTATCCCTGTAAAAATCATGGAGCTGTACATGAACCTGATTTTGGTGCTACTGGCCATTTACCTGTTTGTCAACTTTAATAAGGAACTAAAACAAACCGATACCAATTTATACGGAGGTGGGGTGCTTTCGGGTTTTCTTGCGGGGCTAGTAGGTACCGGTGGCGCCATACGCGGTATTACACTGGCGGCTTTTCACTTACCTAAAGATATATTTATTGCCACCTCAGCACTCATAGACTTAGGAGTAGACAGCAGCCGCGCCGTAGTATACATAAGCAACGGTTATTTTAAAGAGCAATACATGCTGCTTATTCCGTTTCTTATAGCAATAAGTATCGTGGGAAGCTACTTGGGCAAGCTGATACTACAGCACACCTCAGAAAAAGCCTTTAGATATATAGTGCTATCTATAATTGTTATTACTTCGGTATTTGAAACGGTAAAATATTTTTGGGAGAGTAATTAAAAAATCGGCTAAACCAAATCTGCCAGTTCCTGCCCTATAAGGCTGCCTATTGCTACACCCATACCACCAAGGCGAACGCCGCAATACACGTTATTGCTTAGTTGTTCTACCACAGGGCGCTTGCTGCCACCCATACCCATAATACCGCTCCAGCGGTGTGCTATGGCTACTTCGGTATTGGGCAAAATGGTTTCACGAAGCAATTGCTCTAATCTATTTTGAATAATATCGGTGGTACCAAATTGCGTAGTGGTTTCCCCCTCAAAGTCGAGGTTACGGCCGCCGCCAAAGAGTATACGGTTTCCTATATTCCTGAAGTAATAATATCCGCGGTCTATATGGAAAGTACCACGTATGTCCAGATTTGGTATCGGTTCGGTAATGAGTACCTGCGCGCGAGCAGGCTTTACAGCACCGTTGGTTAGTTGACCTGCAAAAGCATTGGTAGCAAACAGGAGTTTCTTTGTAGTAAACGAGAAATCACCCAGTGCCACTTCTACTCCATCGGATTTTTCAGTATAACCGGTAACGGTTTGGCTGTTGAGTATTAAAATCCCGGCAGCATGAGCTTCTTTTAAAAGCGCCTGCATCATTTTCCCGGTATCTATTTGCCCTTCAAACGGGTTAAATATTAAATACTCTTGGGTTCCCTTAAATTCAAAACGGTCTACTTCCCTGCTAAACACATCCGCCCTGAATAGCGGACGCAGTACTTCGTTTACAAACGGCATACGGCGCAGGCAAGCCTCATATCCGGCCGTATCGCTATCCAGAAACAGCTCGTAACCTCCATGCGGGCGAAAATCTATAGCAGCATCGCCCAGGCGTTTCCGCAGGAGTTGTAGCCCCTGCCAGCGTTTTTGTATAAGTGAAACAACTTCATCTTCGGTATGGGTAGTGAGGTCATCAATAATTTCGCTCAGGCTGCCAAAACAAGCAAACCCGGCATTTTTAGTACTGGCTCCCTGAGGTAGCGGGCCACGCTCCAGCACCAGTATTTTTGCTTCGGGGAAACGCTCACGCAGCCGTAATGCGGCATGAAGGCCTACAATGCCACTCCCCACTACCGTGTAGTGCACATTGCTAAACCAACTGTCTATTTCCCACCAGCTAAGATTCATAACTATTTAGTTAGGGAAGATGTTAGCGTCGCCGTCATTATCATCTTTAGCTTCTTCTATAGCTTCCTGCTCGGTTACTTTTTTACCTTTCAGCATATTAAGCAACACAGGGAATGTTGTAATAAGCACAATACCTATTACTATTTTTTCTATGTGAGCTTTAAGATCTATGTCAAACTGCACTTTAAAAAGCTCGTTAAGGTAATGCCCGGCAAAAATCATTGCGAATGCCCAAAGGATAGAACTCGCAATGTTGTAGGCCATAAACCTCTTTTTATCCATTTTTACAATACCTGCAATGATAGGCGCAAACGTACGCACAATAGGCAGGAAACGCGCGAAGATAATGGCGCGGCCACCGTGTTTTTCAAAAAACTCATGTGCCTGTATAAGGTATTTCTTTTTAAACAAAAAGGTATCTTCTTTCTTGTAAAGGTAGGTACCGCTTTTGTACCCAAACCAGTACCCAAACATATTACCTACTATTCCTGCGGCGGCTACCATGGCTGCCAGCACCGTTACGTTTAAAAAGCCATTGCCCAGATCGAACACGGTAGACATAAGCGAATCGCTATAAATACCGGCCAGGAACAAAAGGCTGTCCCCCGGCAGGAAGAAACCTGCAAAAAGTCCGGTTTCGGCAAATACAATAAACAATACTACATAAATCCCAACAGGAACACCGGCTACGTGCAGGTTAATGTAAAACTCGGGGTTAACTAACTGCATCCAGTTAAAGCCTTTTTCCATACTATATTTTATTTGTTTTGATGATGATTCTTATTTCTTTGCCTCCCACTTATCAATAGCGCTTGTTGCCAGGGCGTTTCCAAGTACATTTGTCATGCTCCTTCCCATATCGCAAAAATGGTCTATAGGTAATATTAAGGCAATGCCTTCTGCCGGTATATCAAACATGGCGCACGTGGCCACCACTACAATTAATGATGCCCTTGGCACGCCTGCCACACCTTTACTGGTAAGCATAAGTACCAGCAGCATAAGCAGCTGTTTTTCTATCGGCATATCTATGCCGTATACCTGCGCTATAAACAGGCTGGCAAACGTCATGTACATCATGCTGCCATCCAGGTTAAACGAGTAGCCCAAAGGCAGTGTAAATGATACAATTTTAGGGTCGCAGCCAAAGCGCTCCAGCTCTTCTGTAAGTTTAGGGAATACTGCCTCGCTACTGGTTGTACTAAAAGCCACCAGCAACGGGCTTGCCAACCTTTTTAACAACGTAAAAAGCCTGTTGCCAAGTATAAGATAACCCACAGTGAGTAACAATATCCACAGTAAAAGTATACCCAGGGCAAAGTCGGCAAGGTAGCCTGCGTAAAGCCTCCAGATATCAAAGCCATAAAGCGCCACCGCACCGGCCACTGCACCCAGTACGCCCAGTGGAGCAGTCCACATAATGTACGATACCATTTTTAGCACTACGTGTGCCACGGTATCTAAGGCTTTTATAATAGTTTTTGATTTTTCCTCGCTTAGGGTAGACAACGCAATGCCAAACATAACAGAGAATACCACTATTTGCAGTATTTCGTTAGCGGCAAGGGCTTCAAATATACTTTTCGGGATAATATGTGTAACAAAGTTTTCTAACGAAAAAGACGATGTGCCTTTTACGAGATCATCAGCAGGCGCCAGCTTAGACATATCTATAACCGTACTCTTACCAGGTTCAAGCCAGTTTACCAATGCCATGCCCAATAACAACGAAATAAGCGATGCCGTTAAAAACCAGCCCAATGCCTTACCTCCTACACGGCCTACCATTTTTACATCGCCCATTTTGGCAATGCCCACTACCAGCGTACTAAAAACAAGTGGAGCTATAATCATTTGCACCAAGCGGATAAATATAGTCCCCAGCAGTTTTATATTTTTAGCGAAAGCAGCAGCAGTTTCGGTATCGTACCCCGTATGGATAAAATTCCCCAGAATACCGCCTATAATCATGGCGGCAACAATGGCAAGAAATAATTTATTATTGCTTTTCAAAAGTAAGAGGTTTAGAGACCGTGAAATTACTGATAATTTTTTAAAGGTGTTTTAACAGTTCCGCTTTTAGGCCGAAATATTAACGATTTGGTATTTTAAAAACATAATCCTCAAACAAAGGGCAGGTATACAACATGTTTTTTGCATTATTTTTTTAACGGTCAGTTTCGGCTAATAGTCTTATTTTTGGAGAGCGTTTTTAAAAAAACAAATACTTAGTAATGAAAAAAATTTTATTGTTAACAGTGAGCCTTATGGGATTATCGGCTTCAGCACAGCAAACCATGACACCGGAGTTGTTATGGAGCCTTGGGCGTGTAAGCGCGCTTGGCATAAGCAAAGATGGCAAATCAGTAATATACAAAGTGTCTACGCCAAACGTAGCCGAAAATAAATCGGCCTCTAAATTTTACAGCATACCGCTTACCGGCGGAAATGCTACCGAATTAAAGGATACCGAAGGGCTGGTTAAAGACAAAAACCTGTCTCCCGATGGCAAACTTATGCTTACCAGCAAAGAAATAAAAGTAGAAAAACTGCTGGGTAGCGACCTGCACCCGGAACTGGAAAAAACAACAGCGCAGGTATACGACGGCCTTGACTACCGCCACTGGGATACGTGGAACAACGGCACCCATAATCACGTAGGCTACCATGCAGTGGCAGACAAAGAGGGCTTTACCGACATTATGCCCAATGAGCCATACGATTCACCTCAAAAACCACATGGAGGCGATGAGGATTTTATTTGGGGTCCTGAGGGAAAAACCATTGTTTACGTATGTAAAAAGAAAGCCGGTACAGCCTACTCCACAAGTACTAATACCGATTTGTATGAGTACAACCTGGAAACAAAACAAACTACAAACCTTACCCCGAACAACCCGGGTTACGATACACAGCCGGCATACTCTCCGCAGGGCTATCTTACCTGGCTACAAATGAAACGCGACGGCTATGAGGCCGATAAAAATGATATTATTGTGCGCTACAATGGTACTGACCTTAATCTTACAGCAGGTTGGGATGGCACAGTAGATAGTTTTACGTGGAGTGCCGATGGTAAAAAAGTGTATTTCCTGGCGCCGGTAGATGGCACCAAGCAGCTTTTTGAGGTTAACTTCCCCGGGAAGACCAAAATTGCCGTTACCGTAACCCAGCTTACCGATGGTTACTTTGACGTAAACAGTATTGTGGGCTTTAGCGGCGACAACGTGATTACAGAACGTGCCGACATAAACCACGCACAGGAAATTTACAGCTACAACTTAAAGAAGAAAACCTGGAAACAAATCAGTACGGTAAACAACAGCCTGTACAGCAATCTTGCCCTGAGCAAAACAGAGAAACGCTATGTAACTACCACCGATGGTAAAAAAATGCTGGTATGGGTAGTACTCCCGCCAAATTTTGACCCTAAGAAAAAATACCCGGCGCTACTGTATTGCCAGGGTGGCCCACAAAGTGCGCTTACGCAGTTTTACAGCTTCCGCTGGAATTTTCAGGTAATGGCAGCACAGGGTTACATTATTGTAGCACCTAACCGCCGCGGTATGCCGGGCCATGGAGTACAATGGAATGAGCAGATAAGCAAAGACTGGGGCGGCCAAGTAATGGACGACTATCTTAGCGCCATAGACGATGTAGCCAAAGAGCCTTATGTAGACAAAGCAAGACTGGGTGCTGTAGGTGCCAGTTACGGTGGCTACTCGGTATTCTATCTGGCGGGTATACACAACAAAAGGTTTAAAACTTTTATTTCGCACTGTGGCGTATTTAACCTACAAAGTATGTATGGCACTACCGAAGAAGTATTTTTTACCAACTGGGACAGTGGTGGCCCATACTGGGATAAAAACAATGCGGCCGCACAAAAAACCTACACTAAATTCAACCCGATAAATAATGTTGACAAATGGGACACCCCTATACTGGTAATACAAGGCGGTAGTGATTACCGTGTGCCTATCCGGCAGTGACAGTAATCATTTCAGGCAGCGCAGTTACGTGGCATTAAGAGCCGATTCCTGTACTTCCCGGACGAAAACCACTGGGTATTAAAACCACAGAATGCCATAGTGTGGCAGCGTGAGTTTTTTAGATGGTTAAAGGAAACATTATAGAATATTCAGTGCAAATTGGCGTTTTATAAAAAAACGTTAACTTAGCACAGAAATAACATAACATTAATAAAAAACTATGAAAAAGTTTTTCGTTAAGCCTCTACTAGCGGCACTGCTTATAGCCGGCGGCTTACAAAATGCGGTGGCACAGGATTACCTGATTAATTCGGTAAAAGGAAACCAAAGCGCAAACAGTAAAGAATCGTTTACGTTTAAAGATGTAATAAACATTGAAAGGACTCCTGTAAAAAACCAGGGATCAAGCGGCACTTGCTGGAGCTACTCTGCTAACTCGTTCCTTGAGAGTGAAATGATTCGTATGGGCAAAGAGCCTGTAGAAATATCACAGATTTTTACAGCGCGTAATGCCTATGTAGAAAAAGGAATTAACTACGTTCGCATGCACGGTGCCATAACCCTGGGCGATGGCGGTTCATTACACGATGTTATAAATATGTACCGCAAGTACGGTGCACTCCCTCAGAGTGTGTATACCGGGCTTAATTACGGTACCAGCAAAAATAAATTTGCCGAAATGGCTGCCATAAACGAGGCGTTCCTTGCAGCAGTAGTAAAAAACCCTAACGGAGAACTTACCCCTAACTGGGTTAAAGCATATACTGCCGTTATAGACTCTTACCTGGGGCAGGTGCCTGAAAGTTTTGAATTTAAAGGTAAAAAATATACCCCTCAAACTTTTGCTAAAGAAGTGGTGGGCATTAATCCTGATGATTATGTAGAGCTATCATCATTTACCAATAAGCCTTACTACCAAAAAATGGTACTTATGGTACCAGACAACTGGGACCTGGATCTTGTGTACAATGTAAAGGTAGATGAACTTACAGATATTATAGACAACGCACTTGCCAAAGGCTACAGCGTAGGCTGGGCAGGAGACATTAGCGACAAAGGCTTTAGCTGGAAAAACGGTGTGGCGTATGTACCGGCAAAACCATTTGCCGATATGACTGATGAGGAAAAGGCCAATATGTTTAAAGGCCCTCAACCGGAAATGAACATTACCGCAGAAATCCGCCAAAAAGCATTTGACAATTATGATACTACAGACGATCATGGTATGCACATTGTAGGCCTTACTAAAGACCAAAACGGTAAAGAGTACTACATTATAAAAAACTCATGGGGTGCTACTAACGACTACAAAGGGTACATATACATGACCAAAAATTTTGTAAAACTAAAAAGCACAGCAATTTTACTACATAAAGGCGGACTTCCAAAGGAGCTTGCCAAGAAAATCAACGTGAAACAATAATACTGAAACCTGCCATACGGCAGGTTTTTTTATACATTTGCACCAACAAAAAACCAATCATGATAATGAATCGATTTATACTGGCACTTGCCTTATGTTTCTGCGCACTAAAAGTAATTGCACAAAGCAGCGACACAACCGTTGAAAAATCAATATGGAATGTACAAACCGGCCTGCTGGGAGTATATGTAAATAACGAATACCGCCTGAGCAACGCATTTGCCCTGCGTACAGAAGTAGGTTTAGACGCGGGCTTTACAGCTAAAGCCAACGATACTAAATGGGGCCTGATACCTACCATTAATATTGAGCCCCGCTATTATTACAACTTGGCTAAACGCGCCGAAAAAGGCCGGAATACTTCGGGTAACGCCGCTAATTTTTTTACCATTCTTTTTAAATATAATGCAGACTGGTTTGTAATTTCTAGCGAGGACAATGTAATTACCGAAAACATGATTGCCGTTATACCAAAATGGGGTATCCGCCGAAACATAGGTAAAAGTAAATTTAACTATGAAGCAGGAATAGGCATAGGTTACTATAACTATTTCGGCTCAGACCGAAAGTATTACAGTAATCCAGAAAATGTGGCGGTAGACCTTCACTTACGCATAGGCTACCGATTTTAAATTTCGGCAACAGTACCGCCTATAAAAGACGCTTGTTCTTGTTGCTGCACGTTTTTAGCATTAAAAGAATTAATTACCTTAGATGCTTCGCTTACATAGCGCTTAGCCTCCTTAATGCTGTGGGATTTTACAGAAATGTTTTTAGAAGGTTTTTTATGGAAGTTAATGTGCACATACTGCTTACGTTCGGCAGTAGCAAATAGAACAACCATACCCATTATACCTGCAATAAGAAAGGTATATTTTTCACCGGGGTTTTGTTGATTTACAAAAAAAGAAACTATGATTAACACAGAGGGCAATAAGGCCAGTAAAACTCCTTTTCTGCTTATAATACGTTTAAAGGATACTGCTGCTATGTCAGCAACTTTTACGGTTGTTTCCCCCCTGTAGGATGACAGCTGGATGTGGTTTGCAAACACCCTGCCGCAACTGTTGGTGAACAGTGGAGTTGAGGTTGATTTCAGTTTACGTTATTTTAAAGGGCATAACAAATATAAAT
>JAAXJD010000204.1 GCA_012270005.1 Flavobacterium sp.
CACTATCGGTGGAGCAGGCTGTAATCGCAACCGGGATACCATCTGTACTCATAAAGTGGCCTAACGACATATTCGCAGTTAATAAAAAAATGGGGGGTATACTGATAGAGAACAGCATAAAGAGCGATGGCAGTTTTTATGCCATTATTGGTATAGGACTTAATGTAAACCAGGCTGACTTTAAAGGCCTGCCAAAAGCGACATCAATGTATGCGGAAACCCAACGGGAGTTTGATAAAGATGAAGTGCTAAATGCCATACTGGATGCGCTGCAAAGCAACCTGCTAATACTGCAAAGTAACCCTGCGTTGCTGTGGGAGCGTTACCATACACTTTTGTTTAAAAAAGGAGTTCCTATGCCTTTTGAAAAAGGAGAGCGCCGTTTTATGGGCATCATACAGAAAGTTACCGATTCCGGTATGCTGCAGGTGTTGCTTGAAGATGACAGCCTTGCCGAGTATGGCATTAAAGAGGTGCAACTGCTTTACTGATTATTTCCAGTTAAGTTCCAGTGCAAATATGGGCTTATCGGCTTTGTCTATGGTAAAAAACGTTTGGTTTTCATATTCATTAGTCTTTACATCTACTGTTTCGCCAAGTTGCAGTTCACGCAAAAAGTTCATGTCAAAACTAGCTAGTTGCTGTTTTAGCAGCGGTTTAGGGTTTATAGTGTCAAGGCACCATTCCAGGTATTTCACATTATTTACGTGATTTACAATATCAAGGTCGCTCAGCACTGTAGTTCGCGTGGCGGTAATGTTTGTTTCCCTGTTTAAATCTACTTTTTTAAATGACGTTGTGGTAGCTTCCCTGTCAGGATATTTTTCAAAGTGCTCATGTGGTAGTGCCAAGGCTTCTGCACGGCGTGTTTTTGTGTTAAAAACAGCCCAGTACGTAACAGAGCCTGCCAGTTTTTTATCACCACGCCACAATTCCAGCGCACGTATGGAGCGCGAACCCTGCAAATCGTATATCCAGGTTTTTACTGTAACAACATCGCGCCAGCGGGGTAGTTCATTTACTTCAACCCGCATACGGCTTAATACCCATGCCTGATGATGCTCCTGCATATCTGCAAAGCTAAGGCCACCTTTCTCGGCATGGTAACCGGCGGTTAGTTGTAAGATATTACAGAGTTCGGTATGTTTCAGCAGCCCGTTTGGAGTACACTGAATAAAGTTAATATCCCAGTCGTGGCTGTAAACCGAAGTAAAATCAGGTGCTATAGGCATTTTGTAGTGTTGTCTATGTAATTAATAATATCTGAAGGCGGTGTGGTAAAATCAAACCAGGTGGTACCGTTAGTGCGCTTAAACCAGGTCATTTGCCTTTTTGCAAAGCGACGCGTATTTTTTTTAATTTCCTCAATGGCAAAATCCTGCGTCCATTCCCCATCAAAATAAGAAAATAGCTCGCGGTAGCCTACAGTCTGCAACGCGTTAAGGTGCTTGTTAGGGTAAAGTGCCTTTGCTTCTTCAATAAGGCCTTGTTGTACCATTATGTCTACACGCTGGTTAATGCGGCTGTACATAAGCTCCCTGTCGGCTTCCAGCCCAATGATTACAGGTGTAAATGACCTGCTGTTCTTTTTTATGTTGAGAAACGATGAGTATGGCTTACCGCTGCCAATACATACCTCCAGGGCACGCATCATACGCTGTGGGTTTTCTTTTGCTACATTTTCATAATGTACAGGATCAAGGCGTTTTAATGCTTCCTGAAGATAGGTAATGCCTTCTGCTTCATAGCGCGATTTTATCTGTTCGCGTACATCAGGGGCTATATCAGGGAAATCATCAAACCCTTTTAAAACCGCATCTATATATAATCCGGAACCACCTACCATTACTACATAATCGGAGGTTTCAAACAACGCGTCAAGCTTCGCTATTGCATCACGGTCAAAGTCTCCCACCGTATAATCGTCAAAAATGCTTATGTTTTGTATAAAGTGATGTTTGGCTGAAGCAAGTTCTTCTGATGACGGCACCGCAGTTCCTATAACCATTTCTTTAAAAAACTGCCTGCTGTCTGCCGATATAATTTCGCAATTATAATGCTGTGCCAGTTGTATGGCCATGGCGGTTTTACCAATGGCGGTAGGCCCTACAACCGTGATAAGATATTTTGTATGGGTATGCGGCATTAGTTAAAAACGGATGGTTTTAAGCGCTTTCTTTTTGCGGATGTAGTCCTGGATGATCTTTTTTACATCCTGGTTGTTCTCCATGGGGATGAGTATGTTTTTAAGGATGTCTATTTTATTTACCTGGTAATTCAGGTTAAAAAATGCATAACCCTTGTAAACGCCATTTTCAATAAGCACTGCGCTACGCTCATCTATAGCGCGGCCGCGGTCTATAATGATTATGCTTTGGTTTAAAAAGCTGTTTGCCTTTATAAAGTCTTCTACACGAGCATTGTATTCCTGCGGTGTTTCCTTGTGTATACAGGCGCCATTGCATCCGCCCATTTCATAAGGGAAACATGCCTGCTTAACTGACGGATCCATGCCGTTTATTTTTTGGCACAGTTTATATTTATCGGTTATCCTAAACAGTGCACTTTTAGCTTCCAGCGCTCCTGTAAAAGATATAATTTCTTTTTTACGGCCGTCTGTCTTCAGTATTTTAAGGGCTAAATAGCCATCTTTATCCTTTTCAGTATACAAAGAGAATGGATATACCGTTTTTTTCTGGGCACGGTTCAGTATGGGTTTATTTACCTTAATTTCCTGACATTCCTTTAGCAAGGCAATAAGTTCGCTGCCGGTTTCCTCGTAAGTAACCGTAAAAGCATCGCGTTGTATGCGTTTTGATTTTTTAGTACTGCCGGTAAAGTGCTGGTTTACCCGTTTACGAATGTTGCGGCTTTTGCCTATGTATATAAGCGTACCGTCTTCTTTGTAAATGTAATACAAACCGGTTATTGCCGGAAGACCTTCTATAATATCCAGCAGGCGCGGGGAAATCCCTTTTTGCCCTTCTGTTTTAATCAGGCCTTTTACAATCTCCTTTTCAGTATCTTTTTGTAACAACAGCTTAAAAAGCTGCACTGTAGCCAGTGCGTCGCCGGTAGCGCGGTGGCGATCGCTCATGGGTATCCCCAGCGAACGAACCAGTTTACCCAGGCTGTGCGATGGTTGCTCGGGCAAAAGCTTTTGGCTAAGCTCTACTGTGCAAAGGGTTTGCTTTTCAAAATTATACCCCAGATTTTTAAATTCGGTGCGCAGTACACGGTAATCAAACTGAGCATTGTGCGCTACCAGTATACAACCTTCGGTGATTTCTATAATACGCTTTGCCACCTCATAAAACTTAGGAGCACTACGCAGCATGGCATTGTTAATGCCGGTGAGTTTTACCACAAAAGGCTGTATGGGTTTTTCCGGATTTACAAGGCTTATAAACTGGTCGGTTACCTCATGGCCATCAAATCGGTATATGGCAATTTCAGTAATACCTTCTTCGTTAAACTGGCCTCCTGTAGTTTCTATGTCGAGTATTGCGTACAAAAAATTAGTGTCAGGTTTTAAGTTTAAAGTTTACCGGATGGGAAGAGCCGCTACATGCAAATATACAAAAATTATCTGCTGCCAAATATACTACTGCCAATACGTACCATAGTACTGCCACAATCTACAGCTATTTTATAATCGCCACTCATCCCCATAGATAGGGTTTCAGGTTTAAAGTTTGTGGTTTGAGGTTGCTCACTCAGATGGTTAAAAATTGTTTTCAGGTGTGTGAATTCTTTTTTTATCTGGTCTTCATCTTCAGTAAAAGTAGCCATACCCATAATGCCTTTAATGCAAATGTTTTGCATTTGCTTAAACTCATCTGAAGTCAATAGTATGTTTAGTTCTTCTTCACTTAATCCAAACTTGGTTTCTTCTTCCGCTATATGTATTTGCAGTAGGCAGTTAATAGTTTTACGATAACGTGCAGCCTGGCGGTTTACCTCGGTAAGCAGCTTAAGGCTGTCTACGCCATGTATAAGTGAAACGTACGGAGCCATATACTTAACCTTATTGGTTTGTACGTGGCCTATCATGTGCCATTGTATATCTTTGGGAAGCTGCTCCCATTTTTCGGTCATTTCCTGTATTTTGTTTTCCCCAAAAATACGCTGGCCGGCATCGTAGGCTTCTTTTAAATCAGCTACAGGCTTCGTTTTACTTACCGCTACAAGGGTTACATGGTCAGGTAATGTAGCTTTTATGCTGCTTAGGTTATCTGCTATGGACATTTTATCAGTTTACAGTTAATGGTTCAAACTATAGGCAAAGGTACGATACATACAAATAACCACATAACCGAATTACCGCATAACCTAAAGTTCATACACTACCAATCCGCTTCTAAGCTTTGGCTCTATGTACGTGCTTTTAGGTGGCATAATCTGGTTATTGTCGGCAAGGGCTTTAATTTCTTCTATTGACGCCGGGAACAATGTAAAGCCTACCGTGTACAGGCCTTCGTCTACAACTTCTTTAATTGAGGTAATAGATTTTGTGCCGGGCAGATAGCTTATACGGTCGTCATTTCTTAAATCTTCTATGTCAAGTAACGGTTGAAGTACTTTAGTATAAAGTATCTGTGCATCAAGTGCTTCGTGTACATCAATAAAATCAGTTTCTTTTAAGGTGAGCGAATAAAACTCGCCTTGCAGATACATGCCAAACTCAAATTTTTTTGATGGCTTCCAAAGCTCAAGATGACGGTTTTCAATAACGAAATCTTTCTCCAGAAGGTTTATAAAACCTGCGGCAGTGTGTCCGTTAAGGTCATGTACCAGCCTGTTAAACTCATATATTTTAAGGTCTTTCTCTGCAATCAGGAAACTCATAAAATAATCCAGGCTCTCAGCTCCTGTAGCTTTATACTCCGTGTGGAGTAACTCTGCCGAAGCACTGCGGTGGTGCCCATCGGCTATATACAGGCTGGGCATGTTGGCAAACTGCGCCTGCAGCCACGCAATCTCCGCGGTATCTTTTATGCGCCACAATGTATGCTTATCCCGGTTAAGCGATGAAAACAGGTATAGCGGACGTTTTTGTTTGCGCTGTGTTATCCACTCTTCCAGGTCCTCATTTTCGGGGTAGGTTATGAGCACGGGTTCTGTATTAAAACCAGTAAGGTGCATATAATCCTTAAAGTAAGAAACACGGTAGGGCAGGGTGTCTTCGTGTTTCTTAATTATGTTTTTTTGATAGTCTGCTATAGATGTACCTGCAATAATGCCGGTATACACATTGTTTTTACTCTGTATTTCGTACAGGTAAAAAACGGGTACGTTTTCCTGTTTTAATACCTCATCATGCTTAAACTCTACATATTTATTATGTACCGAACGAAAGCGCACTGTTTCGGCCAACTTTTGCTGGTTTACGTAAGCCGGGTTTAATACATGCAGAAACGAAAACGGATTATAATCCAGCTGCGAAGCCAGTTCGGCAGGGCTGTATTCATCGTAAGACCGGCAGGTAACCAGGCTTACTTTATCGCGCGCGGGGCGCACTGCTTTAAAGGGTACTATTGTAGCCAAGGAGTAATTTCAGATTTTTGATTGTAGATTTCAGATTCTGACTGAGACAAATAGTCCCGGATAAACCGGGACATATTGTTATTTTTTATACGCTACTTTTTCAGCTTTCTTACTTTCGCTGTAGTCATAAAAGCCTTCGCCTGATTTTACGCCCAGTTTACCGGCACGTACCATATTTACAAGCAGCGGACACGGCGCATACTTCGGATTTTTAAAGCCATCGTACATTACGTTTAGGATGCTTAGGCATACGTCAAGACCTATAAAATCGGCCAGTTGCAGCGGACCCATAGGGTGTGCCATACCCAGTTTCATTACATTGTCTATTTCATAAACGCCTGCCACACCGTTGTACAGTGTTTCTATAGCCTCGTTTATCATGGGCATAAGGATGCGGTTTGCCACAAAACCAGGGTAGTCGTTAACCTCTACAGGTACTTTGCCCAGTTTTTCAGACATCTCCATAATGGTTTTTGTAACTGCGTCAGACGTGTTATAACCACGGATAATTTCTACAAGCTTCATAATAGGCACCGGGTTCATAAAGTGCATACCTATAACTTTATCCTGCCTTGCAGGTGCGGTAACCGCCGCAATCTGGGTTATAGATATAGACGATGTGTTTGTAGCCAGTATGGTATCTGTACTACAGTATTTATCAAGGTCCCTGAATATTTTTAGTTTAAGGTCTACATTCTCGGTAGCAGCTTCTACCACAAGGTCTGTGTTTACCACACCGTCTTCAATATCGGTATAGGTAATAATGTTGCCTATGGTTTTGTGTTTGTCTTCTTCGGTAATACTACCTTTAGCCACCATACGGTCAAGGTTAGCAGCTATGGTATTAATACCTTTTTCAAGTGCTTTTTCAGAAACGTCTATCAGCTTTACGCTAAATCCGCTTTGCGCAAATACGTGAGCAATACCGTTGCCCATAGTACCGGCGCCTATTACAGCAATATTTTTCATCGGTTAATCCCCGTTCCCATAAAGGGTGTGGCCTGCCGGGGGTACAGGTGTTTGGGTTATAGTAAAATTTTTTGTTTATTTTTTAAAACACTCAATGATTTGGTACGCTACCCTAAGTGCTTCTGTACCGTCTTCAAGAGTTACAGTAGGGGTAGTACCGTTGTTTATGGCATCGGCAAAGGTTTCAAGCTCATCAAGTATGGCGTTGTTTGCTTCAATTTCAGGGTTTTCAAAATAAATCTGTTTTTTTAACCCTTCAGCATTTTGCAGTATAATATCAAAGTCGCCCGGTGTTTCAGGGGCATCTTTCATTTTTACCACCTCGCAGCTCTTGTCTAAAAAGTCTACCGATATATAGGCGTCCCTCTGAAAGAAACGGCTCTTACGCATATTTTTAAGCGAAATACGGCTTGCTGTAAGGTTTGCCACACAGCCATTTTCAAACTCAATACGTGCATTGGCTATGTCAGGTGTTTCACTAATTACAGATACACCACTGGCACTAATAGCCTTTACCGGCGATTTTACCACGCTTAGTATCACATCTATATCGTGTATCATAAGATCCAGTACTACAGGTACATCTGTGCCACGTGGGTTAAACTCGGCCAGCCTGTGCGTTTCTATAAACATAGGGTTTTCTATTTTGCTTTTAGTAGCAATAAACGCCGGGTTAAAACGCTCAACGTGCCCCACCTGGCCTTTAATATTGTGCTGTTTTGCCAGCAAAATAATTTCGTCGGCTTCGGCTATGGTATTTGCTATGGGCTTTTCGATAAAAATATGTTTGCCTGCGCTAATGGCTTCTTTGGCACAATCAAAGTGAGATAGCGTAGGGGTTACAATGTCCACTACGTCTACAGCAGCGATAAGTTCTTGTATGGTGTCAAATTTTTTATAGCCAAATTCTTTTGAAACTTTCTCGGCGTTTTCGCCATTCGGGTCGAAGAAACCCACAAGTTCATATTTTTCAGACTGGTTTAACAAGCGCAGGTGTATTTTACCCAAATGGCCTGCGCCTAAAACGCCAACTTTTAGCATAGGTTTTATTATTTTAAACAAAAGTAAGATTATTTAATGCGAAAATCCAAATAAAAGCGTTGCTAATCATAGTGTACAATACGTTTTATTTGATAGAACTTCTGTTCACACTCTATTTGGAAAGTATTAACTTTCTTTACTAATTTTACCCAAAAACAAGGGAGGAAAAAATTGAAAGATACCGCGAAACACCAAGGATTACGTAACCAACTTGCAAGTGTACTGGAACAGAAAGGGATTACCGATAAAAGAGTATTGGATGCTATAAAAAAAGTGCCCCGCCATTTGTTCTTAAATTCAAGTTTTGAAGACTACGCCTACCAGGATAAAGCGTTTCCTATAGGTGCAGGGCAAACTATTTCCCAGCCTTATACGGTAGCGTACCAAAGCCAGTTACTTCAGGTAGAAAAAGACCACAAGGTACTGGAAATCGGTACGGGATCCGGTTATCAGACTGCGGTGCTGTTTGCTATGGGAGCCAAAGTGTATAGTATAGAACGCCAAAGCGAGCTTTTTAAATCCACCTCCATATTATTACCAAAGCTGGGTATACGCCCCAAGCACCTTACCTTTGGCGACGGCTACAAGGGCTTGCCGAACTTTGCCCCGTTTGACAGTATTATTGTTACTGCCGGTGCTCCTATGATACCTAAGCCACTTATGGCTCAGCTTAATAGAGGGGGAAGGCTGGTAATACCCGTAGGCGGAGAAAACGAAACCCAGATAATGAATTTACTGGTTCGCATAGATGAAACCCGCTTTGAAAAGCACGAACTGGGCGAGTTTAGGTTTGTACCTTTACTCGAGGATAAAAACTAGTTGTAACGTTACGTATAAGTGTCGCATAAAACAAGCATCGGAATGTTATTGAAGTATCATTTTGGAAGTAAAAATGACTAGTCCTAAAATAACGATACAGGATTAATACTAGTAAAAATACATTTTT
>JAAXJD010000029.1:0-10393 GCA_012270005.1 Flavobacterium sp.
ATAGTAGATGCAGATATGTTCCTGGGGCTTTCGGTAGGTAAACTGCTTACGCCCGAAATGCTGCTTACCATGGCTAAAGACCCTATTGTTTTTGCTATGGCAAACCCTACGCCCGAAATTGATTACGATACGGCAATAGCCACACGTTCTGATATTATTATGGCTACCGGCCGTAGCGATAATCCTAACCAGGTAAACAATGTGCTTGGTTTCCCATACATTTTCCGTGGCGCGCTCGATGTAAGGGCAACCAAGATTAACGAGGAAATGAAAATGGCTGCGGTACACGCTTTGGCTCAGCTTGCTAAAGAGTCAGTGCCGGAGCAGGTAAACATAGCCTATGGCGAAACCAAACTGATTTTTGGTCGTGACTATATAATCCCTAAACCGTTTGACCCAAGGCTTATTGCTGTGGTGCCGCCGGCTGTGGCTAAGGCAGCCATGGATAGCGGTGTAGCACAAAAGCCAATTGAAAACTGGGAGAAATACAAAGAAGAACTGCTGGACAGGCTGGGTAACGACAACAAAATGGCACGGTTGCTTATTAACCGTGCCAAAAGTGCGCCTAAGCGCATAGTATTTGCCGAGGCAGACCAGCTGGATGTGCTAAAAGCAGCCCAGATTGTAAAGGAAGAGGGTATAGGCGAACCAATACTTTTGGGTAACCGCGAAACCATACAGGAGCTTAAGGAGGAAATCGGTTTTGATTTTGAGTGTAAAATTGTAGATCCGCGTGCGGAGTCTATGGCAGCCGAGGATGGTTTTAAAGCGTATGCCAAAGCCTTTTGGGAAGCCCGCAGGCGCAGGGGCATAAGCGAGCTTGATGCCAGCAAAATGATGACCCAGCGTAACTACTACGCTGCCATGATGGTAAGCCAGGGCGATGCAGATGCCATGATTACCGGGTATAGCCGTAACTATCCGGCATCGGTTAAGCCGGTGTTGCAGGTAATAGACAGGGCACCGGGTATTAGCCGCATTGCTACTACTAACCTTATGCTTACCAAGCGCGGCCCTATATTCTTATCTGATACGGCAATAAACCCGGATCCTACTGCCGAAGACCTTGCTAAAATAGCACTGCTTACGGCAAGTACTGCCCGTTTGTTTGGTTTAGAGCCCGTAATAGCTATGGTGTCGTACTCTAACTTTGGTTCATCGCAGGAAGGGGGTGCCGTAAAAGTGCGTGAGGCGGTAAATTATTTGCATAAAAACTACCCGGATCTTATTGTAGACGGTGAGGTGCAGGCCGACTTTGCACTAAACCAAGCCATGCACCAGGATAAGTTTCCGTTCTCTAAACTGGCCGGTAAGAAAATCAATGTAATGATATTCCCTAACCTGGAGTCGGCAAACATTACCTATAAGCTGTTAAAGGAACTGGATCAGGTAATATCTATAGGCCCTATAATGATGGGTATGGATAAGCCGGTGCACATAGTACAGTTTGGCGCCAGTGTAAACGAAATGGTAAACATGGCAGCTGTGGCTGTGGTAGATGCACAGGAAAAAGAAAAGCGAAGCAAAAACCCCAGGAAATAATCTTGGGGGTTTTATGTAAATAAATTTTTTATTTTTGGACATTCATAAGGCAATTAACAATTTATGATAGCACATCTTGAAGGAAGGCTGGTAGAAAAAACACCAACCGATGTAGTGATAGACTGCCATGGTGTAGGTTATCTTGTACATATATCACTGCATACATTTTCACTGCTTCCTGATTCAGAAAAAATAAAGCTGTATACGTATCTCCAGATTAAGGAAGATTCGCATACGCTTTTTGGTTTTGCCGAAAAGGCCGAGCGCGAGCTGTTTAAGTTGTTAATATCGGTATCCGGTGTGGGTGCCGGTACTGCGCGTACCATGTTATCGTCTTTAGAGCCAAGGCAAATCATAGGCCATATAGGTACGGGTAATGTAGCCGCCATACAATCTATAAAAGGAATAGGAGCCAAAACCGCGCAGCGCGTAATACTGGACCTGAAGGATAAAGTGTTAAAACTGTACGATTTGGAGGAAGTTTCGGCACCGGGCTACAATACAAACCGAGATGAGGCGTTATCTGCCTTGGAAGTATTAGGCTTTAATAAAAAGCTGGCTGAAAAAGCGGTGGAGAAAATACTTACACAAGATCCTTCCGCTACGGTTGAAGCAATAATAAAATTAGCATTAAAAAATTTATAGTCTTTGAAAACAGAGTACTCTAACCACTTTTATAAACATCTGAAGTATACCTTTTCATTACTGTTCCTGGTTATGGGCGTAGTGGTACAGGCGCAGGTAACCGAAGAAGAAGAATCGGAAGCCTCACGCGATACCATAAAAGGTTATAATACAGGTAAGGTAGAGCTTAAAAACCCTACCAGTATTGTAGAGGCGTATGAGTACGACCCAAGGACCAATACGTATATTTATACCAATAAATTTGACGGGTTTAACATAAGTTATCCCGTTATGCTTACGCCCGAGGAGTACGAGCAGCTGGTACTGCGTGAGTCTATGCGCCAATATTACCAGGAAAAAAACAAATCCATAAGTGATAAGGCCACAGAGAAGCAGCAAAAAGATGCCCTGCCACGGTATTACGTAAAATCAGGTTTGTTTGAAAGTATTTTTGGCGGTAATACCATAGATGTAAAACCACAGGGGTCTGTAGAGGTAGACCTTGGTATGCGCTACACCAAGCAGGATAATCCTGCCTTATCTCCGCGTAACCGAAAGAGCCTTACCTTTGATTTTGACCAGCGTATAAGCATGAGTCTTCAGGGTAAAGTGGGTACAAGGCTAAACGTGTTGGCCAACTATGATACCCAAAGTACATTCGCGTTTCAAAATATGATTAAGCTTGATTATACGCCTACCGAGGATGATATAATCAGGAAAATAGAAGTGGGTAACGTAAGCTTCCCATTGTCTAACTCCCTTATAAGGGGAGCACAGAGCCTCTTTGGTGTAAAGGGGCAATTCCAGTTTGGTAAAACTACCTTTACGGGTATTTATTCTGAACAAAAATCACAGAGCAAAACCGTTACTGCCCAAGGTGGCAGCGTAGTACAGGATTTCTCGCTGTACGCGCTTGAGTATGATGAAAACAGGCACTTCTTCCTGTCGCAGTTTTTCCGCGAGCGTTATGATCACTGGTTAAGAAGCTATCCGCTTATAGACAACCGCGTGCAGATAACACGTATTGAAGTGTGGGTTACAAACAAGCAAAACCGTATTAATACTACCGAGAATAACTCGCGTAATATTGTAGCGTTCCAGGATTTGGGTGAAGGCAGGTTACAGTCTAAACCTATTGTAAACACTGCCCCGGTTGAAGATATTACAAACCGTTCTGTAGGGTATATAGGAAAGGGTGTAGACCCTGCTGCGTTTTTTTATAACGTAACCAATAACGAAGCCGGCGATCCTGCATTTTACAACAACTATCCGGATAACGGAAACAACAGGCTAGATCCGTCCAATATAGGTAATACAAGCCTTGATAACCCGAGTTTACTGGCTTCAACGATAAGGCAGATAGTAAACACATCTAGCAGTAGCTTTGTGGGTGCCATTAACGGCAAAACTACCGAAGGGCTCGATTACGTAAAACTGGAAAATGCCCGTAAGCTAACCACATCTGAGTTTACGTATAATGCAAGGTTAGGTTACATTTCATTAAATACCAAGCTTAATAACGACGAGGTACTTGCAGTAGCATATCAGTATACGGTAGGCGACAAGGTATTTCAGGTGGGTGAGTTTGGTACCGATGGTGTAGATGCTACAACACCTACTGTTACAGATAACAACGGTACATCGCAGGTAACTGCGGTTTCTACTAACAGCCTTGTACTGAAGTTGCTTAAGAGCAGCCTTGTAAACGTGGGCCAGCCTACCTGGAACCTGATGATGAAAAACGTGTACCAGATTCCGAATGGGTACCAATTGAGTCAGGAAAACTTTACACTTAATATATTATATACAGACCCTTCTCCGCTTAACTATATTACTCCGGCTAACGTGGGTGGGCTTGATTTACCCGATGGTACAGGAACACAGGCCGATGTTAAAGAAACTCCACTACTTAGGGTGTTTAACATGGACCGCCTTACCTACGCGGGCGACCCTCAGCCTAGTGGTGATGGTTTCTTCGACTTTTATCCAGGATTAACCATAGACCAGCAAAACGGCCGTGTTATTTTCTCTACCGTAGAGCCGTTTGGTAAATTGCTTTTTGATAAGCTTGGTACTAACACAGGCAACAGTGCCCTGTATTCAGATGAATCTTCGTATAACGAAAACCAGCGCAAATACGTTTACCGTAAACTATATGCTTCTACACAGGCAGAGGCCATGCAGCAAACCGGTAAAAACAAGTTCCAGCTAAAAGGTAGGTTTAAAAGCTCTGGTGGCGGTGGTATATCGCTTGGTGCCTTTAATGTGCCACAGGGTTCTGTGGTGGTTACTGCCGGTGGGCGTACCCTTGTAGAAGGGGTAGATTATACCGTAAACTACCAGGCAGGTACGGTGGAAATACTAGATCCTTCATTACTAAACTCAAGTACGCCGGTACAGGTTTCGTTAGAAAATAATAACACATTTGGTCAGCAGACCAGGCGTTTCTTTGGTATTAATGTAGAACATAAGTTTAACGATAAGTTTCTTGTAGGTGCTACTATTTTGCGTATGTCTGAAAGGCCATTTACTAACAAAACAAACTACGGTCAGGAGTCGGTAAACAATACCATATTTGGTATTAATACTAACTTTAGTACAGAGATGCCATTCTTTACCCGTATGGTAAATAAGCTCCCGTTTGTAGATACCGATGTGCCATCTAATCTTTCATTCCGTGGCGAGTTTGCCTACCTTAAGCCGGGAGCCAGTAAAGCCGACCAGTTTAATGGCGAAGCCACCACGTATGTAGAAGACTTTGAGGGATCGCAGAGCAATATCGACCTTCGTGGTGCTTCCGGATGGTCGCTTGCCAGTGTGCCTGTAGGGTATGAGGGTACGGGTACCGATACCGATAAATTTGTATCTACCGGTTACAAGCGTGGTAAGCTGGCCTGGTATAGTATAGATCCTATTTTTTATGCGTCGGGCTCAAGGCCTGCGGGTATAAACGCAGGTTCTGTTTCTACTAACCTTACGCGTCGTATTTACTATTCAGAGCTTTATCCTAATACAGATGTTGCCCCGGGGCAAAGCCGGGTTGTAACAACTTTAGACCTTTCTTATTTTCCGAAACAACGCGGCCCGTATAACTTTAGCCCGGATGCCGATGGGCAGGGTATGTTTACCGATGCCCGTGCTACGCAAAACTGGGGTGGTATTATGAGGTCGCTAACGTCTACTAACTTTGAGCAGACTAATGTAGAGTATATTCAATTCTGGATGCTGGATCCGTATTATGCTAATCCGTCTGATGAGGAAGATCCGAGCAATACCGGTAAGCTGATTCTGCATTTGGGTGAAATCTCGGAAGATATACTTCACGATAACCGTAAGCAATATGAAAACGGATTGCCGGGTACCGATGGTGCAGCACTTGTGTATTCTTCAGACTGGGGTAAGGTACCTTCGTCGCAGTCGCTTATCTATGCTTTTGATACTAATGCTGCCAACAGGGAACTCCAGGACGTAGGTTTTGATGGTCTTAACGATGCTGAGGAGGCGGCTAAGTTTCCTGCTTTTGCCGGGTTTGAAGACCCTGCTGCAGATAATTACCGTTATTACCTTACCGTAGAGGGCGGTATTATAGACCGTTATAAAGATTACAACGGTGTTCAGGGCAACTCGCCTGTAGATGTGGGTAACACTAACAGGGGTAGCACTACATTGCCTGATATTGAAGACATAAACAAGGATAATACCATGAATACCATAGATGCGTATTATACCTACGAAATACCAATAGGGCCAAATGCCATAGTGGGTACAAACTACCTGGTAGATGAGCGTAAGAGCGACTCTGAGCCGATGGAAGAAGGTACTACAAGACGCAGATGGTTACTGTACAAAATTCCGGTTAAGAGCATGACCGATAGCGTGGGGTCGCTTAGTAGCCTGCGTTCTATCCGTTTTATGCGTGTAATGCTTACCGGATTTAAGAGTGATGTTACGCTTCGTATGGGTGCTTTTGACCTGGTACGCAGCGAATGGAGGCAGTACGAAAATTCACTGGACAGCGACCTTACCAATGCAGACGATGCTGAAAGGTGGCACACCGGTTTTGATGTGGTATCGTTAAACGTGCAGGAAAACACGCAGCGTTCGCCTATACCATATATGTCGCCTCCGGGGGTAATCCGCGAGCAGCTGTACAGTAACAATGCGGTTATTAACCAGAACGAACAAGCTTTGTCGCTTCGTGTATATGCTACTAATGGCAGTAATGATATTAACTCAGGGCTCGAGCCCGGAGACACCCGTGCGGTGTTTAAGTATGTAAACGTAGACATGCGCCAGTATAAAAAAATAAGGATGTTCCTGCATGCCGAGGCGCTTCCTGATAATACGGGCAATGAAGAAAGCAATGCCCTTCAGGACGACCAGTTGGCGGCTGTAGTACGTTTCGGTACCGACGCCAGTGACAACTTCTACGAAATACGTAAACCGCTTAAGAAAACCGTTTTTGATGGACGCGCAGATCTTGCCTATAGGGCAGAAGATGTGTGGCCTGAGGACAACGAAGTAATGGTGAGTATTAGTGCGCTTACCAAACTAAAACTTCTTGCGTTGCAAAATGCCATTCCGTATGACCCGGTTGACCGCGTTTACAGGGTAGATGCCCGCGAGCTAGACCCTTCGCTGGCACCCGGTATGATGCTGGGTATAAAAGGTAACCCTAACTTTGGTAACGTACGCGTACTGATGCTGGGTGTACGAAACAACGTGCTTAGCCTTGCTACCGTTCCTTCGCCGGCACCTGCGGTTAGGGGAGAGGTTTGGTTTAACGAGCTTCGCCTTAGCGACATGGATAACAAGGGCGGATATGCCGCTACAGCAGCGTTAGATACTAACTTTGCCGACCTTGCAACGCTTTCGGCTACGGGTAACCTTAGCACCATTGGTTTTGGTACGGTAGAGCAGGGGCCTACCGAAAGAAGTCTTAAAGATACCAAGCAGTACAGCCTGGTAACAAATCTTAACATAGGGAAGCTGTTGCCTAAAAAGGCACACCTTAATATTCCGTTTAACTATGCTGTAGGCGAAACTTCAGTTACGCCTAAGTATGATCAATATTATCAGGACATTACCATAGACCAGGCGCTTGATGTAGCTACTTCCGATGCAGAACGCGAGTCGATACTAAACCGTAATGTAGACTATACCAAAACAAAGAGCATCAACTTTATTGGGGTTAAAAAAGAACGTGCACCGGAACAGAAAGCACATATTTACAGCCCGGAAAACGTTACGCTGTCGTATTCGTATAACCAAACAAATCACAGCGATTACCAGATAGAACAACAGCTGGATCAGCAGGTAAGGGCTACGGCAGATTATAATTACACCTTCCAGGGCAAACCGGTAGAACCGCTAAAAAATGTTGGCTTTATGAAAAAGAGCCAGTACTGGAAAATGCTGAGCGATTTCAACTTTAACTACCTGCCGTCTAACCTGTCGTTTAGTACTAACATCCTTAGGCAGTACAACAGGATGCAGTACCGTAACATAGATGTAGAAGGTATAGCCATAAGCCCGCTATACAGGAGAAACTATTTCTTTAATTACCAGTATGGCTTCAACTATAATATTACCAAGTCGCTTAAGTTTAACTACGCGGTGGCTACCAGCAATATTGTAAGGAATTATCTTGATGAGGAGGGTAACCCAATAGAAAGCTACACGGTATTTACAGATTTCTGGAACATTGGTACGCCAAATACCCATACGCAAAATTTTGTGGTGAACTATGATTTGCCGCTCAGCAAGCTGCCGTTCCTTAGCTTTGTAAAAGCAACATACAGCTACAATGCTACCTACAACTGGACCCGTAGTACAGATGCGCTTGCGTTTTCGGCAGACGGTACAGCATTAGGTAACACGATACAGAACAATAATTCGCACAAAATCAATGCTACACTTAGCATGGATATGTTCTATAAATACCTGGGGCTTGGGCCAAAGAAAAAGACTCCCGCTAAAGGAGCTGCGCCAAAAGCACCGCCGAAACCGGGCGAGAAAATAGCCGCAGACCCTAAGGTATCTCAGGATGGTAATCCTTTTGTAAACGGATTATTGGGTGTACTTACAAGTGTAAAAAACATACAGGTTAACTACAGCGAAACTAACGGTACAGTACTTCCGGGTTACCTGCCGTCTATAGGTTTCTTTGGTACTACAAGGCCTACGTTAGGGTTTATCCTTGGTAGCCAGGATGCAGATGTACGTTATGAGGCTGCTAAAATGGGGTACCTTACCACCTATAATGCGTTTAACCAAAGTTTCACGCAGGTAGACACGAAGCAGCTTAACCTTACGGCATCAGTAGATTTATTCCCTGATTTTAAAATAGACCTTACTGCAGACCGTACGTCATCGCTTAATCATAGCGAGCAGTACGACGCTTATGATGAGGTAAATAATAGGTACGATTATCAGGCACTTTCGCCATACAGTTACGGTAACTTCCAGATTTCTACGGTGCTTATAAAAACAGCATTCAGCCGCTCTGACGAAAACGGCAGTGCTGCATTTGATAAATTCAGGGAAAACAGGCTTATTATTGCTAACAAGCTGGCTGCAGAACATTATCGAGGTAATATACCACGCTACGGAGATGCGGGTATTCCTGAGAGTGATTTTGCTACGGCTAATAACGGTTACCCGGTAGGTTTCGGTAAAAATAACCAGGCTGTACTGCTTCCGGCATTCCTTGCTGCTTATCAGGGCAAAAATGCTGCGAGTGCTAATACGGGTATGTTCCGCGATGTGCCATTGCCAAACTGGGTTGTAAAGTACACCGGGCTTATGCGCTACAAGTATTTTAAAGACAGGTTTAAGCGTTTTTCTATACAGCATGGTTACAGGGCTTCGTATAACATTAACTCTTATCGTTCTAATTACGATTACGATCCTTCATTAGCTGAGCAGAACAAAGACAATAACAACGCGGGTAACTTCTTTAACAAGTATGTTATCAGTAATATTAACCTTTCAGAGCAGTTTAACCCACTTATCCGTTTTGATGTGGAAATGAAGAACTCGTTTAAGTTTGTGGCCGAGGTTAAAAAAGACCGTACCCTTAACATGAGTTTTGATAACAACCTGCTTACGGAGGTTAAAGGTAATGACTATACCCTGGGGCTGGGCTACCGTATTAAAGACGTAGTTATTAATTCTAGGTTGGCTAACAACCCTACTAATACCATTAAGAGCGATATTAACCTTAAGATGGACCTTACCCTGCGCAGGAGTCTTACTATTGTACGTTACCTTGATTATGATAATAACCAGCTGGGTGGCGGGCAAAACATCTGGACGCTAAAACTTACGGGTGACTACGCTTTCAGTAAAGCTTTAACAGCCATTTTCTACTACGATCATTCGTTTAGTAAGGCGGTTATTTCTACGTCGTATCCTGTAACTACCATACGTACAGGCTTTACGCTTAGGTATACATTTGGTAATTAATTTAGGAAAAACATTTTTAATGTTGCCCTATAAAACATACATTTGCTAAAAAAACAACAAACAACATGAATATTCCTTCTGAACTAAAGTATACCAAAGACCACGAGTGGGTAAAAGTAGATGGAGACATTGCTATTGTAGGTATTACTGACTTTGCCCAGAAAGAGCTGGGAGATATTGTTTATGTAGAGGTAGACAGCCTGGATCAAACCCTGGATAAAGACGAGGTATTTGGTACGGTAGAAGCTGTTAAAACAGTATCAGATCTTTTCCTTCCGTTGTCTGGCGAAATCGTAGAATTTAACGAAGAGCTGGAGGCTAACCCTGAACTTGTAAACTCAGATCCTTACGGTGCAGGATGGATGGTAAAGGTGAAAATTGCCAACCAATCTGAAATAGAAACTTTATTTGATAGCGAACAATACAAAAACGAAATAGGTGCGTAAATTTTACTTTTGGGCCGCTGTAATATGGACAACATTTATTACGGTATTGTGCCTTATAAGTATGAAAAATTTTCAGGGCATTACCACACAGGAAAATGCCGATAAATACGTACACGCTTCTTTTTACATTGCGCTTACTGCATTATGGACATTGTATGGCTATCGCGCTTTTAGCAATAGGGGCAAAGTGAGGTTGGCGGTTTTTATAGCTACCGTTCTATTCGGAGTGCTTATAGAAGTTTGCCAGGGTTTATTTACCCAGGATCGTAGCCCGGATATGACAGATGTTTTTGCGAATTCATCAGGTAGTTTTC